>NZ_JBFTHK010000253.1:0-4937 GCF_056394205.1 Arthrobacter sp. 10T413_2
GGGCAGCATTCGGCGGATGGCCTGCGGCAGCTCAATGGTCAGCCGGGACTGGAAACTGGTCAGGCCGATCGCCAGGCCGGCCTCGCGCTGGCCCTTGGGCAGCGACTGGACGCCGGCGCGGATGATCTCGGCAAAAATTGCGGAGTTGTACAGGACCAGGCCGGCCACGACGGCGACGAACGAGCTCGTGGCAAAGACGAGCAGCACGAACAGCATCATGAGCACCACGGGCATGCCGCGCAGGAATTCCAGCACCACCCTGGTGKGCACCCGCACCCAAGCGTTGTCCGAGATGCGCAGCAGGCACACCAACAGGCCCAGCGGGAAGGCAATGACGGCCGCCGCGGCCGCGGCGGCGAGCGTCGCGCCGATGCCGTTGCCGATCAGCACCCAGAMATCGGGAATCTGGAAGACCGCCCAGCGTTTGRGGTCGAAGATTCCCTGCTGGGCCAGCGTCATGACCGCCAGGACGAGGAGGCCGCCGATCACGATGACGCCGATGATCGAGCCGATCAGCGAAATCCGGCGGGCTTTGGGGCCGGGGACGTCGTAGAGAACAGAGCTCATCGCGCGATTGCCACCTTTCGTTCGACGAAGTTGGCGAGGAAGCCAAGCGGGACGGTTATCAGCAGGTAGAAGAATGCGACGCCGACCAGAACCCACACGACGGCGTCGCCGTTGGCGTTGGCCAGCTGCTTGCCGTAGCCGAAGAGTTCCAGCACATAGAACGCGCCAGCAACGGAGGAGTTCTTGACCAAAGCGATCAGGATGTTGATCAGCGGCGGGATCACGGTGCGCAGGGCTTGGGGGAGGATGATGAGGGTGAGCACCTGGCTGAACTTCATGCCGATGCTGCGGGCCGCTTCGGCCTGGCYMACCGGGACGCTGTTGACGCCGGAGCGCACGGCCTCGGCAATGAAGGCCGAGGTGTAGGCGCTCAGGGCAATGATGGCGGCGACCTCGAACTGTTGGAACGTGATGCCGAGGCGGGKCAGGACCACTGCGGCGAAAAAGAATGCAATGGTCAGCGGGGTGTTCCGGACGATCTCGACGTACACCATGCTGAAGCCGCGCAGCGCGGCGACGGGTKAGACTCGGGCCGCCGCKAGCACGGTGCCGACGACCAGGGCAATGATCCCCGAGACCACGGACAGGAAGAGGGTTCTGAGAAAACCGTCCCAATACTGGGGGAGGTTTTCAATGATGACGTCCATAAGTTCCTTCAGCTGCGTTGAGGGGATTCCAAGCGAAAGACGGCAGTGGCGGCCGCCGGGCTGCGGGGTAACCGCGGGCCCGGCAGCCGCCACAGTCGGCTAGTAGCGGTCGATCGTGGGAAGCTCGGGCGCGGTCTTGATGACGGTGCCGGCGGTGTCTTCCCAGGCCTTCTTGTAGGACCCGTCCTTGGCGAAGGCTTCCAGCTGGTCGTTGATCCACATGCGGAAGGCCGTGTCGTCCTTCTTCAGGCCGATGCCGTACGGCTCCTTGGTGAAGGTCTGATCGGAGGCCAGCTTGAAGGCATCCGGTTCCTTGGATACGAACCCGGCCAGAATGACGTTGTCCGTGGTGACGGCTTCAACCTGGTGGTTGCGCAGCGGCTCAAGGCAGGCGGAGTACGTCGCGGCAGGAACCAGGACTGCTCCGTACTTTTCCACGATTGTGGCGGCCGGGGTGGATCCGGTCACGGAGCACACGTTCTTACCCTTGAGGTCCTCGGGCTTGGTGATGGAGTTGTTGTCCTTGTTCACCATGAGGGCCTGGCCGGCCTCGTAGTACGGGCCGGCGAAGTCAACTTGGGTCTTGCGCTTGTCGTTGATGGTGTAGGTGGCGACGATCATGTCCACCTTGCCCTGCTTGAGGAACTCCTCGCGGTTGGCGGAKACCGTTTCAACCCACTCGATCTTGTCGGCGGGGATGCCCAGCTTGGCGGCAACCAGCTTGCCGATTTCGACGTCGAAGCCGACCGGCTTGCCGTCGAGGCCCTTCTGGCCGAACAGCGGCTGGTCGAACTTGGTGCCGATGGTGATCTTTCCCGCGGATGAAAGCTTGGCCATGGTGGAATCGGCAGCAAAGCTCGGCTTCTCGGCTACAGGCGGGTTGGTGGTAGTGGAGGAGCTGCCGCCACAGGCGCCCAGGGTGAGCGCCAGTGCTGCGGATGCGGCAACCAGAAGGGATTTCCTCCGGGTCAAAAATGCCTTCATGACATTCCTTTCATTGGTCGGCCGCCTTCCGGCGGCCAGGGTGCGAACTCGTGAGTGATGAACTCAGTGCGTCAGAAGTTTGGACAGGAAATCTTTGGCCCGGCTGCTCTTGGGGTTGGTGAAGAATTCCTCGGGGGTTGCGTCCTCGACGATCTGGCMGTCGGCCATGAACACGACCCGGTCGGCAGCCTTGCGGGCGAAGCCCATCTCGTGGGTGACCACGATCATGGTCATGCCCTCCTTGGCGAGCTGGACCATGACGTCCAAGACCTCGTTGATCATTTCCGGGTCGAGGGCGGAGGTGGGCTCATCGAAGAGCATCACCTTCGGCTTCATCGCCAGGGCACGGGMGATGGCAACGCGCTGCTGCTGGCCGCCGGAGAGCTGAGCGGGAAGTTTGGGGGCCTGATGCCCGACGCCGACCCGCTCCAGCAGTGCCATGGCGTCTTTGTCGGCCTCGGCCTTGGAAACGCCCTTGACCTTGATGGGGCCGAGGGTGACGTTTTCCAGGATGGTCTTGTGGGCGAACAGGTTGAAGGACTGGAAGACCATGCCGACGTCGGCGCGCAGCCTCGCCAGTTCCTTGCCCTCCGCAGGCAGTTCCTTGCCATCGATCCTGATGTCGCCGTCGTCGATTGTCTCGAGGCGGTTGATGGCGCGGCAGAGCGTTGACTTGCCGGAACCCGAGGGGCCGATGACAACAACAACCTCACCTTTGCGGACATTCAGGTTGATGTCCTTAAGGACGTGCAACTGGCCGTAATGCTTGTTMACGGCCTTCAGAGAGACGAGCGCATCGCCGGGCACTTGAGTAGTCATATAAAGAATCTAACGAACATTGACAAGATATGACGGCAATCACTGCGTTTGGTGCAGATCGTGATTCAAGAGATACCTGCACACCAGGGTCCCCGGCGCGGGCGCCGCCCGCTCTCCGCCCGCTCTTTTGCGGGTCTGGGCCGCAGGCGGCCGCACCCTGCCGCCGGGCGTGGCGCCGAYGCGCCGAAGCGGCGGGCGCGGTGTTCCGCGCTAGCCTATGGGCATGAGTACCGATCCGCAGCACGGCCCCAAGCAAAACCCCGAACAGAACCMCGCCGGAAAGCCGGCCCGCGAGGTCCGAAGCACCCCGGCGCCGAACGGGATCCGCCATAAAGGCCCGCTCGAGCTGCGCCGGAAGGCGGCCAGGGTCACGATGTCGGACCAGACCCTGCTCGACACCAAGGGGCCGGGCCAGTTCGTTCACACCGATCCCTGGCGCGTCCTGCGGATCCAGAGCGAGTTCGTGGAAGGGTTCGGCGCCCTCGCCGACCTTGGCCCGGCGGTCAGCGTCTTCGGCTCCGCCCGCACGGTGCCCGGAACCCTGAACTACGAGCTCGGCGTCGAGGTCGGGCGCAAACTGGCCKAGGCCGGACTGGCCGTGATCACGGGCGGCGGCCCGGGGTCGATGGAGGCMGCCAACAAGGGTGCCGTTCAGGGCAATGGCGTTTCGGTGGGGCTCGGGATCGAGCTGCCCTTCGAACAGGGCATGAACCAGTGGGTGGATCTGGGCATCAACTTCCGGTACTTCTTCGCCCGCAAGACCATGTTCGTCAAGTACGCCCAGGGCTTCATTGTGCTCCCCGGCGGCCTGGGCACCCTGGACGAGCTCTTCGAGGCCATGGTCCTGGTCCAGACCCGCAAGGTTACGTCCTTCCCGATCGTCCTGGTGGGAACCGCGTTCTGGACCCCGATGCTCGACTGGGTCCGCGACACCCTCGTCACCGAGGGCATGGTGTCCGAGGAGGACCTCGACCTCGTGCAGGTGGTGGACGACCCCGCGCTCGCCGTGGAACTCGTCGTGGAGGGCGCGGCCCGTCACCGGAACCCGAACGGAGGCTCCACCAACGGGAACGGCGCTGGAAACGKCAACGGAACGCGGGGCTGAAGCGCCGGGCCGAGCGCACCGGCGTCCGGCTTCTGGCACGATGGTCTAGTGAGTCTCTTTCTGGTCTTCCTTGCGATCGTGCTGATCGGCGTCGCCGTCCTACTGGGTACCGGCCTGGCGCCGAAAATCTTCCGCCGGGACACGGCCGGCGGCGCTGACGTGCCCTTTGAGGACGGCTTCGATGAGCCGGTCGCGTCCCTGCCACCGGTCCTGTTGCCTGCCCGTGCGGCCGCGGCGGATATCGACCATCTCCGTTTTGCCGTCGKGCTCCKCGGCTACCGGATGGACCAGGTGGACCAGGTCCTTGACGATCTGCGGGACCAGATCACCGCCAAAGACCAAAAGATCGAGGCGCTGGGGGAGGAACTGGAACGCCTCCGCCGGCCGACAGAGCAGCGTCCGTGAGTCACGTGGAGGACCCGGAGACAGTCCCGGCGCTTGACGCCGGGGGACAAATGGGCCTGAACGCGGCGGCGTGGAGCAGCATCGCGGCCGCCGGCGCCCGGATGTCGCGGTRGCCGTGGTGGGTCCAGGTGGCCGGCCTGTACATCGCCGCCCGACTGGTCAGCGCCTGCATCTTTATGGCCGMCGCGCTGCACCAGGGCGTGAATCCCTGGTTTCCCGCGAAGCCGGACTACTGGAACTTCATCAATATCTGGGACGCCCGTTGGTACGCCGAAGCGCTGCAGAACGGGTATCCGGCGCTGCTGCCGACAGACGCGGCCGGCACCGTTCAGGAGAACGCGTGGGCCTTCTATCCGCTATTTCCCGTGCTGGGCCGGGTGGTGTCCGGGCTGACAGGCACGGGTCCGGCG
>NZ_JBFTHK010000254.1:0-4930 GCF_056394205.1 Arthrobacter sp. 10T413_2
CTTCGGCGCCAGCCTGACCGAGATCGGCGTCATCTTCTCCATCGCGATCGTGATGCTGGGTCTCTCGGCCGCCATCATGGGCACGTGGGTGGACAGGAACGGGCCGCGCAAGGCGATGTTCACCTCTGCCGTGTTCTGGGCCAGCGGCTTCTTGATCGGGTCCCTGGGGATCTTCAGCGGCCAGCTCTGGCTCGTATACCTGGGCTACGGCGTCGTCGGCGGCATCGGGCTGGGGATCGGCTACATTTCGCCGGTCTCCACCCTCATCAAATGGTTCCCCGACCGGCCCGGGCTGGCCACCGGCATGGCCATCATGGGTTTCGGCGGCGGCGCCCTGATCGCCAGCCCCGTCTCGACGGCACTGCTCAAGCTGTACGACCCCAACTCCGGCGCCAAGGGCTGGGTKGCCAGCGGTGACTCGGTGGCCAAGCTCTTCCTGACCCTCGCCGTCGTCTACCTGGCCTACATGATGTTCGGCGCCTTCACCATCAAGGTCCCGGCCGAGGGATGGAAACCGGCAGGCTTCGACCCCGCCAAGGTCAAAGCCGCCGCTCTGGTCACGACGGACAACGTCTCCGCCGGGAACTCGGTGAAGACGCGGCAGTTCTGGCTAGTGTKGATTGCCTTGTTCTGCAATGTCACGGCAGGCATCGGCATCCTGGAACAGGCCGCCCCGATGATCCAGGACTTCTTCCGCCAGTCCGACGGCCCCTCCCTGGTCAGTGCCGCCGTCGCCGCCGGCTTCGTCGGGCTGTTGTCTATCGGCAACATGTCAGGCCGCTTTGCCTGGTCCGCGACCTMCGATGTGACCGGCCGCAAGCGCATCTACATGGTCTACCTCGGCGTCGGCGCCCTGCTTTACACCGTGCTCGCGCTGGCCGGCTCGACGTCCACCGTGCTCTACGTGGCGCTCGCATTTATCATCATTTCCTTCTACGGCGGCGGGTTCGCGACGGCCCCCGCCTACCTGMGTGACCTCTTCGGCACATTCCAGGTCGGTGCCATCCACGGCCGCCTCCTGACCGCCTGGTCCGCGGCCGGCGTCGCCGGTCCGCTGATCGTCAACGCTTTCCTGGACGCGCAGGGCAAGCCCGGCGCGCTCACGGCCGCGTCGTACCAGCCCGCCCTGCTGACCATGGTGGGGCTGCTGGTGATCGGCTTTGTGGCAAACCTGCTGGTCACGCCCGTGGCCGCGCGATTCCACGAACMCCGCCCCGGCCGTGTCCGGCCCGAAGAACCCGCCTTGGAGGCTTGAGATGAGTAGTGCGCAGACACCCGTCACACGGTCCACCGGAAAATTGATTATCGCGTGGGGCCTTGTGGGAGTGCCGCTCGCCTACGGCGTGTACGAGACCCTCACCCGGGTGGCGGCACTGTTTGGCTGACACCGTGGCGGCAGAAGGTTCCCTGCAGCGGCAGCTCACCGGCCCGGCCGCGTTTACGCGCCCGGATCCTTTCACCACCCGCCCCACACTGCAGGGCACGTTCGGGATGAGCGCGTCCACGCATTGGCTCGCGACGGCGGCGGCCCAAGCCGTGTTGGAGCGCGGCGGTAACGCCTTCGATGCCGCCGTGGCGGGCGGTTTCGTGCTGCATGTGGTGGAGCCGCACCTCAACGGACCCGGCGGCGACATGACCGGCGTCTTTGTCACGGCAGATGAACCGTCCAAGCCGGTCGTCCTGATGGGCCAGGGTCCCGCGCCCGCTGGTGCCACCGTGGAGCACTACCTTGCCGAAGGCCTGGACCTCGTGCCGGGCTCCGGTGCCCTCGCCGCCGCGGTGCCTGCCGCCGTCGACGCCTGGTTCCTTCTGCTGCGCGACCACGGCACCTGGGAGCTGGACGCCGTGCTGGACTTCGCGATCGGCTACGCGCGGGACGGCCACCCGATGCTGGGCCGGGTCGGAACCACCATTGCGGCCGTGGCCGCGCTGTTCCAGGCGCACTGGCCCACCTCCGCGGAGCTGTGGATGCCCGGTGGCCGAATCCCGGCTGTGGGTGAGATGGTCAGGAATCCGGCCTATGCCCGGACGCTGGAACGGCTCATCGAGACCGGTGCCGGCGCGTCGTCCCGCGAGGCCCGGATTGATGCGGCCCGGCGCGAGTGGCGCGAGGGATTCGTGGCCCGGGCCATGGTGGATTCGGTTCAGGCCCCGCACCGGCATTCCTCGGGCATGGACCACCGCGGGGTGCTGGCCCTGGCGGATCTGGCGGGGTTCGAAGCCGGGTACGAGGCTGCCTCCACTGTGGAGTTCCGCGGTCACACGATCGCCAAGACAGGTCCGTGGGGCCAGGGGCCTGCGMTGCTCCAGACACTCGCCATCCTGGATGGTTTCGAGGACCGGTACCTCGATCCGTCCACCGAGCTGGGTGCGCACACCATCCTGGAGGCGCAGAAGCTTGCGTTGGCAGACCGGGAAGCGTACTACGGGGACACCGACGTTCCGCTGGACTACCTCCTCTCGGCCGACTACTGCGCCAGCCGCCGCGCCTTGATCACGGACAGGGCGTCCCACGACTTCCGGCCCGGAACAGTGCCGGGCCGTGAGCCGTACATCCCGCCGCTGCGCACCGAATACACGCCGCCTGTGCCCGCTGGCCGGGCGGGTGACGACGCCGCTGGTGTTGCGCTCGACGGCGGCGCGGCTGGCGGCGGTACGGCCGGCAGGCGCGGGGTGGGGTCCCGTCGTCACGCGGCCCTGGGCATCGGGGAGCCGACCGTGGCGCCGACAGGTGAGACCCGGGGCGACACCTGCCACATCGACGTCGTGGACCGGTGGGGGAATATGGTTTCCGCCACGCCGTCCGGTGGCTGGCTGCAGTCCTCGCCCGCGATTCCGGAGCTGGGCTTCTGCCTGGGCACCCGGCTGCAGATGACCTGGCTGGAACCCGGCACGCCGTCCACGCTGACGCCCGGCAAGCGCCCGCGGACCACGTTGACGCCGACTCTCGTGCTGCGCGGCGGCCGGGCCGTGACCGCACTGGGTTCGCCCGGCGGAGACCAGCAGGACCAATGGYAGCTGCCCTACTTGCTGCGGACCATCGTGGGCGGGTACTCGGCTCAGCAGGCAATCGACGCGCCGACGTTCCATACGACGTCGATGCCCKGGTCCTTCTGGCCGCGCACGTGGGAGCCGGGCGGCGCCGTCGTCGAAGGCCGGCTGGGGGAGAACGTCATCGAGGGCTTGGAGCGCCGGGGCCATATTGTCACCCGGGCTGGTGACTGGACGCTGGGACGGCTGTCCGCCGTCGTACGGGAACCTGAAACCGGGGTTCTGCAGGCGGCCGCGAACCCGCGGGGCGCTCAGGGGTACGCCGCGGGCCGGTAGCGGATGGGGCGCTCAGCCGTTGCAGAAATCGTACGGTTCCGGAGGGGCCTTCGCCTGGTTGCTGTTAGCGGCTGGCTTGGAGTTGGTCCATGAAGCTGAGCGACTCAGCGACGATCTGCTGCTGCGCGTGTTCACGGGAGATGCCCGGCTCGCCGTCMCCGGGCTGCTCGCCGTAGTCCCCGAAGAACGCGTGCACGCCGCCCACGACCGTTGCGTAGGTGGTGTTCGGCGGGAGCAGGGATTTCGACGCCGCGATCTTGTCCGGGGTGCTCAGGCCGTCATTCGAGCCGGAGATGGACAGCACCGAGAGGCCGTGGGCGTCTGCCATGTTTTCGGCCGGGTACGAGGCAAACAGGAGCAGTCCGGAGACATCGGAATTCGACTTCGCGAAGGAGGACGCACTCACTCCTCCCAAGGAATGACCACCGACAGCCCAGGAACCGATCTCGGGGTGCCGGTCCATGGCCTCACGGGCCTGGCCGGTGTCCAGCAGGGGGATGCCCAGTGGTGTTTTCAGGATGACCACCAGGTGGCCGGCGTCTGCAAGCGGGCGCAGGATGTCTTGATAGGCGCGCGCATCGACTCTGGCCMCGGGGTAGAAGACKAGCCCCGTGGTGGCTTTGCCTTCCGGGCTGAGGGTGATCGAGGTCGCGTCCTCCGTGATGGTCGCGGTTCTAGTCTCCGCGGTGGTTCCGGCAGGTGCGGTGGTTCCGGTGGTCTGGCCGGCGGTGCCGCTTGGCTGGTAGGGGAACGKGTTGAGCCACACCAACGCCGCGACGACCCCCAAGACCACGACCCTGCCAGCGAGGCCGCGAATCAGTTGCCAGGACGACACGCTGACCCTCTTTTGCCCGTGTTCTCTTGGAATCTGATGTTTGTTCAGACTCCAGCGTTCGAGCAGAGTCGAGCGTTTGACCAGGATGAACGCCCAGAGCAGACCTGCGACGGCCGCGACGATCAGCAGCACGGGCAGTGCGGGGTGGCCGCCGAGGACTGCAGGGTTGCCAATCAGCATCCAGAGCGGAACCACGATCAGCGCGGCGGCGGCGAAGGCGCCGCTCCAGTTCAGCACCGCCGATCTAAAGCCCGGCGACTCGATTCCAGCCGCGTTGACCTGAGCGGACCTTAGGTGTGGGGACTCCAAATCGGCGGGGTCCGGCGCAGGGGCGGACGATTCAGGCCCACGKGTTCCAATCGCTTCATCCGGCCCAGGATCAACAGCAGATTTGCCGGGGTCCTTCKGTATCGCATCGTTCACAGTCCGATGTTATCTCCATGATCGAGATAACTGGAGGGGCGGTCTGGAATCTCTTGGGCTGTTCGGAACGTCGAGGCGCCGTAGCTGCCGACCGAGCTGTCGTGACTGCCGGGTCCGTGATGACACGGCTGTCATGTTAGCCCGGATGACGCCGTCACTGACCGGGCTGCCGCCATAGGCCGCGTTGAGGTGCTGCGGTGTCACTGTCCGGACCGCGGTCATGCCGCCTGGGTGAGTGGGGCGGGGGTGAAGTAGTGGTTGCGGCGGGGTTTCTGGCCGGGGTCGATGTGGGGTGGCGGGATGAACCAGGGAACCCCGGCCCGGAGCCGGATGGTCCACGCCTCT
>NZ_JBFTHK010000255.1:0-4918 GCF_056394205.1 Arthrobacter sp. 10T413_2
GAAGAAGACGGTGCTGAGCGGGCGTTGGGGCACGCCGGAATTGTTCAGGACGCCGGCGGCGAACTCCACCTCGGCGATCGCGGTGGCGGCGTAGGCGTCTTGGGAGGCCCCGCCGCCGAGCTCTGTCGCGGTGTAGGTGTTGAAGTCGCAGTAGCCGCAGCGGACCGCGCAGAACGGGATGTGCACGTAAAGCCCGAAGGCGCGGTGAGCAGCGCCGTCAGCCGCCTGGGCGGGCAGGAGCCCGTCCGACGGCGCCGGGTMGCCGAGGGGAAGGACGCTAGGCACAGGCCCGGCCTGCCGGCACGGCAGCAACAGTCATGGCAAGCACCGCTACTTCTTGGCCTTGTCCTTGGACTCGTCCGTGGTGAGGGCGGCGATGAAGGCTTCCTGCGGGACCTCGACGCGGCCCACCATCTTCATGCGCTTCTTGCCTTCCTTCTGCTTCTCCAGCAGTTTGCGCTTTCGGGTGATGTCACCGCCGTAGCACTTGGCGAGCACATCCTTGCGGATGGCGCGGATGCTTTCACGGGCGATGATCCTCGAACCGATGGCGGCCTGGATGGGCACCTCGAACTGCTGCCGCGGGATGAGTTCGCGCAGCTTGCCGGTCATCATGACGCCGTACGCGTAGGCCTTGTCACGGTGCGTGATAGCGGAGAACGCGTCCACCTGCTCGCCCTGGAGCATGATGTCCACCTTGACGAGGTCTGCGACCTGGTCGCCGTCGSCCTTCCAGTCCAGCGAGCCGTAGCCGCGGGTTTTGGATTTGAKGATGTCGAAGAAATCGAAGACGATTTCGGCCAGCGGCAGGCGGTAACGGATTTCCACCCGGTCCTCGGAAAGGTAGTCCATGCCGCCCATGACGCCGCGCCTGCTMTGGCACAGTTCCATGATGGCGCCGACGAACTCGTTCGGTGCCAGGATCGTTGCAGCCACCATGGGTTCGCGGACTTCAGCGACCTTGCCGGTGGGGTACTCGCTGGGATTGGTGACGTGGACGACCTTCTTGTCCTCCAGCGTCACCTCGTACTCAACGTTGGGGGCGGTGGAGATCAGGTYCAGGTTGTACTCGCGCTCGAGCCGCTCGCGGGTGATTTCCAGGTGCAGCAGGCCCAGGAAGCCGACGCGKAATCCGAAGCCCAGCGCGGCGGACGTCTCAGGCTCGTACACGAGCGCGGCGTCGTTGAGCATCAGCTTCTCCAGCGCGTCGCGGAGCACCGGATAGTCCGTGCCGTCCAGCGGATACAGGCCGGAGAAAACCATCGGTTTTGCATCGGCATAGCCGGGCAGGGATTCGCTGGCCGGTTTGGCGAGGTTGGTGACGGTGTCGCCCACCTTGGACTGGCGGACGTCCTTCACGCCGGTGATGAGGTAGCCCACTTCGCCGACGCCGAGGCCCTTGGACGGTGTGGGCTCCGGGGAGCTGACGCCKATTTCCAGGAGTTCGTGGGTGGCACGGGTGGACATCATCTGGATGCGTTCGCGCGGGTGCAGCATGCCGTCGACCACGCGGACGTAAGTGACGACGCCKCGGTAAGTGTCGTAGACCGAGTCGAAGATCATGGCCCGTGCCGGGGCGTTCGGATCGCCGACCGGGGCGGGAAGGTCGCGGATGATTTTGTCCAGCAGGACTTCCACGCCGGCGCCGGTCTTGCCGGAGACGCGCAGGACGTCGTCGGGGTCGCCGCCGATCAGGTTGGCGAGTTCGGCCGCGTACTTCTCGGGCTGGGCTGCCGGGAGGTCGATCTTGTTCAGGACCGGAATGATCGTGAGGTTGTTTTCCATCGCCAGGTAAAGGTTGGCGAGGGTCTGCGCCTCGATGCCCTGGGCCGCGTMCACGAGCAGCACCGCGCCTTCGCAGGCCGCGAGTGACCGCGAGACCTCATAGGTGAAGTCGACGTGGCCGGGAGTGTCGATCATGTTCAGCGCGTAGCTGACGCCGTCGAGCTCCCAGGGCATGCGGACTGCCTGGGACTTGATGGTGATGCCGCGTTCGCGCTCAATGTCCATGCGGTCCAGGTACTGGGCCTTCATGTCACGGGACTGGACAACGCCGGTGTACTGGAGCATCCGGTCGGCCAGTGTGGACTTGCCGTGGTCAATGTGCGCAATGATGCAGAAGTTCCGGATGATGGCCGGATCTGTTGCGGCGGGCACCGGGGCGGTGCGGGCCATGGGAGACACGMAGGGTCCTTACTGTTGGCATTTCTGGTGGCTTGTCCACGGGTCGGCGCGGATGCTGGTTCCCCATCCTGCGACGTGGCGCATTTGTCGTTCCTATAGTCTCCCACGTCCGGGCCCGTGGCAGTGCATCCCTGCATTCCGTTGCGGACTCTGCCCAGAGMCTCCCGGTATGGTTTCCCCATGGCTTGGAACTTACGCTCGATCGGCAACGCGGTCCGCGACGCACTGCGCTTCCTAGACAAACTTGGCGGCTCCGCGCCGGGCACTGCCCGCGGACCCGCCGCAAAGCCGACACGCAAACCGGCAGGGAAGCCGGCAGGGAAACCGACAGCGAAGCGGCGGCCGGCGCAGGCCCGGCCRGGAGCTTCGACCCGCACGGGCGGCGCCCCTGCCGCCGGACTGACCGGGACCTACCCCGGCGATTTCCGGGGACGCGCGGCCGTCCACTATGCCCCCGCGCCGAACGGCCTGCCCGAGCCCGGCGAAATCGTGTGGACCTGGGTGCCCTACGAAGAGGACTACTCCCAGGGCAAAGACCGTCCGGTGCTGCTGGTCGGCACCGCTGGCCGGTACCTGCTGGGCCTGATGCTGACGAGCAAGGACCACGACGGCGACGCCCGCCGCGCGGACGACTACGTGGACATCGGCACGGGACCCTGGGACCGCCAATGGCGGCCGAGCGAAGCGAAGCTCGACCGGGTTCTGCAGATCAATGCGAAGGACATCCGGCGCGAAGGAGCGGTTCTGGACGCGGGCCGCTTCAACCTCATCGCCTCGGCCCTGCGGAACCGCTACGGCTGGAGCTGACCCGCCTGGCGGMGGAACGCACCGCCGGATCGCCGCCGCACTCGTGCCCGCAGCAGCATCTCTGCTATTATTTACAGCTGTGTGTCCGTGCAGGTCGACGGCCACAGATGGTTGGTCGCCATAGGTATCCCCACGCCGCTCAGTMAATGGCCAATCTGAAAGCCCTCTAGACCATTTTCCGMATTGAAAAAGAGAGTTCACACGTGGCTAATATCAAGTCCCAGAAGAAGCGCATCCTGACCAACGAAAAGGCTCGCCTGCGCAACAACGCAGTCAAGTCCGAGCTGAAGACTGCCATTCGCGCCGTCAACACCGCCGTTGAGTCCACCGACAAGGATGCCGCGTCTGCTGCTCTGGTAACTGCCAGCCGTAAGCTGGACAAGGCTGTCAGCAAGGGCGTTCTTCACAAGAACAACGCTGCAAACCGCAAGTCCGCGATCTCCAAGAAGGTCAACGCACTCTAAGGTTTTCCAGTTCATCTGAACTGATGATTGTGGCCGGCACCCCTTGGGTGCCGGCCACATCCAGTTAAGTTTTCGGGCGCACTTCAGTCCAACGGTCGCCGTGCGGGGCGCGGTGCCACGCCTGCCGCGGGCCATCCGATTCGCGCGCGACGTCCGTGAGCCAGATCGTGCTGTCCGGGGCCCATCCGGCAATGACCGTTGCCGTTTCGGCGTCGACCTCCAGTGCGCGCGTAGCGCCGGAAAGGTAACCCAGGGCTGAGAGGTGCACGGCGTCCCACGCGCCTKACACTTGTTCCCAATCCGGGATGACCCATCGGCCATGGCGTCCGGTCGCGCGGAACCAGTCGTGTCGCCGCGACGCAGTGACGTCAAGCGGGAACCTGCGGCACAGCGATATCCAGTCATCTGGGGTGCCGATCTCAAGAGTCCGGCCCGTTCCCCGAACCGGAACCGTGGTCGCATGCTCCCACCCCAGCGAATCTTCCACGAGACCCAGCGCGGCCGGGACCTGCCCCACGGTGTGGATCAGCCCGTGGGGGATGGACCACCAAGCTCCTGACCAGTTGGCACGAGGATCGCTCGGGCGTTCGCGCGCAGCCCGTACTTCCTCGGCACGTTCCTTGCGGCCCCACTCGGTCAGTGTTTGCCGCGGATTTTTCGGCAGCGGAGCCGGGCCGTTTGAGGACCGCCAGTCGATGGCCCACTGCTCCACCCGGCGGGGCTGCCAGTACCACTGGATGTCGGGTAGGGCCGTGACTTGTTCCGTGACGGAGGTCAAAGCCGCAGTAATGACCGGGAGTCCCGCGAGCACGTCCTCTCCATCGGGTTCCTGCCAATACCTTGCAGTGTCGACTGACCGTACGAGGGCCGCCTGCATCAGTTCACTGTCGAGGCCAGCGAAGTCCAGGGAAGCGAGCCTGGCCGCCAGCTGCCCTGGTGAGGGAGCGGACGGCGGAGTTGAAAGGTGACCGGAAGAGGAAGCGGTCAGCAGAACCCCCGAGGTTCCCGGGCCACTCTCAAGTTTGTAACCCAACCAGAAGGCCGCAGTCTTCACCTCCGGATCCAGCTGCATCGCCAGCTCAAGACACAAACGCCGCCCGCGAGGTCCCTGCAAAAGTAGATCCCTACTTGGCGTCATCAGATTATCCTCGCAGCACTGAAGGCACGMCGACCGGTTCCCCGGCCGTTCCAGGCTTCAATGGCGGGCAGGAACGCGGCGAGGACACGTCTACCGGCGGTGGCCCGTATTGTCCAGGCCCACGACATGCGACTGGCCCAGAGTTTGCCCCCGGTGAAAATCACGAAGCTGCCGCTCCGACTCYGGGTCAGTGCCCGCAGGCGGCCGAACCGACCGCCTGGAAATATCGCGCCAGATGGACATGACAACAATGACCAGTGCACCGACGCCCAAAACAATCCACTCCATATTTCCCCCTGAACCGGCAGTCTATCCACCCCTCGGC
>NZ_JBFTHK010000256.1:0-4912 GCF_056394205.1 Arthrobacter sp. 10T413_2
GCTGAGTGCMCTCGGACTATTTCTCGTCGTCTTCGGCATCCAGGAGGGCGAGAAGTACGATTGGGGCACCATAGCCGGACCCATCACCGTCTGGGGCCTGATCATCAGCGGCATCGCCGTGCTGGTCGTCTTCGTCCTGTGGCAGAAATTCAACACGGGTGAACCGCTGCTGCCCCTGTCCCTCTTCAAGGACCGCAACTTCTCGCTCGCCAATATTGCGATCACCACGGTGGGCTTCACCGTCACGGCGTTCACCCTGCCCCTGATTTTCTACTACCAGATTGTCCGCGGCCTGACCCCCACCGAGTCGGCGCTCATGATGGTGCCGATGGCGTTGATCTCCGGCGGCCTCGCACCGGTCGTGGGCCGGATCATCGACAAGGTCAACCCGAAATTCATCACCGCGAGCGGCCTGGTCCTGATGTCCGTGGCGCTGTTCTGGAACGCCCTCCTCATGCACCCGGACACGCCCATCTGGCTGTTCCTGCTCCCGAGCGCCGTGCTGGGCTTCGCCAATGCAGGCATCTGGGCCCCGTTGAGCTCCACCGCCACGCGCAACCTGCCACCGCGGCAGGCCGGGGCCGGCTCGGGCGTCTACAACACCACCCGCCAGATCGGCGCCGTGCTTGGCAGCGCCGCCATMGCCGTCCTCATCCAGGCCCGGCTGGCCGCCGAGCTTCCCGCCGGTCCCGGGGCAAGCCCGGACGCCAGCCCGATGGGCTTCGGGGGCGCCTTGCCCGAGCCGCTCCATGAGGGGTTCTCGACGGCGATGGGCCAGTCCATCCTGCTCCCGGCGGCCGTCATCCTGCTCGGCGCAGCAGTGGTCCTCTTCTTCGCCAAACCCAAGCCGGTCCAGGGCTGGGGCGAGGCGGCTCCCGTGGCCGAAGGCACTGCGGCCACGTCGGACGCAGCACGCACAGCTGCGGAGTCAGCCGYGGAACCGGCTGCCGGGGCCACGGGCCAGGCCGCCGCAGAGCGCCGCTGACCCGGCCGGCATCCGGATCAGCCCAGCAGCACGCTGGTCTGGATGCCGCCCGCGGAGAAACCCAGGCTCCGGGCCAGCGCCAGCGAGCCCTTGTTGCTGACCTCGGAGCGCCACTGCAACGTCAGCCCGGCGGCGAGGGCCTCGTGGGCGGCGATCGAAGCCGCGAGTTTGCCCAGCCCGCGGCGCCGCCACTCCGGCGCCACCAGAACGCCCATGTGCGCCAGGAGCCCCTCCCACTCGGCGTACGCGCCGCAGGCCACGGGTGTCCGGCGCCCGTCTTCGACATGCATCACTGTGGAGCGGTGTTCGAGGTCCGCCAGGCCCACCTCATTGACGTCGTCTGGCGGGCAGAACGTCTCCAGCTCGATCGCCTCGGGGTTCCCGTGCGAGACCGTCAGTTCCTCGGACGGCTGCTGCAGGGGGAGGTCGTCGGCGAAGAAGAGTGCCGCCGCGCCGAGCCCGTGGCCGCCGTGGCCCCGGGTGATGGTCAGGAGCGTCACGTGCTGGGCCAGCTCCTCGTCGGCGAGACCGGCCGCGGCGTCCAGAGCCCATTGCGGGCCCACCAAAGCCGAGTTGCCGAACAGGCGGACGAACTGCACGGACCGGGCCGACTCGTCGGCCCGGGTGAGGCGCTCACCCGCGGCGGACGCGAAGGCGCCGTCGTCGAACCCCAAACGGCGCGCCCATGCCAGCTGGACGATTTCGGCGGAACCGGGCTCAAGAGTCATGAATCAACCCTACCCACCGCGGGCGGGCGCCCCGGCCGCATCGTGCCGTGCGCGACTCCGGGCCACTTATCCGAAGTGGTTTATCCGAAGAGGACGGCGGCCTCGTCGTAGCGGCTCTGCGGGACGGACTTGAGGTTKCCGAGCGCGGCGTCGAAGCCGACGTGCACAATGTCGGTGCCGTGCAGCGAAACCATCKTGCCCCAGCGCTTTTCCACCACGGAGTCGATGGCCGCCATGCCCAGGCGGGTGGCCAGGACGCGGTCGAACGCGGTCGGGACTCCACCGCGCTGGATGTGGCCCAGTACCGTGGCGCGGGTTTCGATTCCGGTGCGGGCTTCGAGTTCCGGGGCCAGCATCTCGGCGATGCCGCCGAGGCGCGGGCGGCCAAAGGTGTCCAGGCCGCGCTCCGAATGCGGGGACTCCTGGCCTTCAGGCACGAATCCCTCGGCGACGACCACCAGCGGTGCGCGGCCGCGGTCGCGGGCGGAGACAACCCATTCGGCGATCTGTTCCATGGAGGCTTTCTGCTCCGGGATCAGGATGGCGTGGGCGCCCGAGKCCATGCCGGCGTGCAGGGCGATCCAGCCCACATGCCGGCCCATGACCTCCGCAATCATGCAGCGGTGGTGGGATTCCCCGGTGGTGCGAAGCCGGTCGATCGCCTCGGTGGCGATCTCCACGGCAGTGTCGAAGCCGAAGGTGTAGTCCGTTGCATCGAGGTCGTTGTCGACCGTCTTGGGCACGCCCACGATCTTGAGACCGGCGTCGGTGAGCCGCTTCGCCGCGGCCAGGGTGCCCTCGCCGCCGATGGCAATGATCGCGTCGATCCCKAGCCGGTCCATGTTGGCCTTGATKACCTCGGGACCGCCGCCGTTCTCGAACGGGTTGGTCCGGGACGTGCCGAGGATGGTGCCGCCCTGCTTGGCGATGCCGCGGACCATGGTKCGGGGAATCTCGACGATGTCCCCCTCGACAACGCCGCGCCAGCCATCCCGGAATCCCACGAACTGCTGGCCGTGGACGGCGATGCCCTTGAGGACGGCGCCACGGATGACGGCGTTCAGTCCGGGGCAGTCTCCGCCGCTGGTGAGGATTCCAATTTTCATGTCTTGGCTCAAATCCTGGTTTGAAGGGGTACAGGCAGAGCGCCACGCTGAGCTCACCTAGATTCTAGTAGCGCGTGTGGGGCAGGACACAAACGGTTACAAACGGGTGCCMCTGCCGTGAAGGCAGGGGCACCCGTTCGCGCTGATGCCGACGCCGCTAGCGCCGGGAGGAACGCTTCGCGAGGAAAGTTTCCAGGATGATGGCGTTGCGCTGGTCCGGAAGGAGCAGCCACGCCGCGAGGTAGACCACGAAGGCCGGGCCGGGGAGCAGGCTTACCAGCAGATAGGCGATCCGGACAAAGGCGACGTCCACATTGAGTTTGGCGGCAACTCCGCCGCAGACGCCRCCAAGCCAGCGCTGCGGACCACGTTTCAGGCCGAAGMCCCGGATGGTGCTGAAGAATTTATCCATGGCTCAAGACTTCCCTGTTGTTGGTTTATTGTCACGCCTGCGGGCCGAGAGAAGGCCGCCGATTATCAGCGCGGCACCGGCGCCAATCATCAGGCCGATCAGGACATAGGTGCCGTTCAGGGCCACGATRCCCAGCCGGGAGATGATGAGCAGCGMGGCAAAGGCCACCACTGTGAGCCCCCAGACCACTGTGCCCACCCGGGCCKGGGAGTTCGCCTCTTCCGGCGCCTGTCCGGCGCCGTCCKCGGAGTCGTCATAGCTGCTCATGTCAGTTGCCTTCCTTGATGGTCACGTTGCTGACGGTGCCGGAGATCTGGACGATCAGCCGGGCGCCCGGCTTGGAGGTGTTGTAGTCGCTTTGTTGGTTCATCATGCCGCCGTGGTCCTGGTTGCCTTCGTGCAGGTTTCCCATGGTCATGTCAGCCTGGATCTGCACCGGGACTGTGTCCGGGATGACGACGGTCACKTTGCTTGCCGTCGCGTCGATTGGAACAACGACGTCGGAGCCCAGCGGGGGATTGAGTGCCAGCCTGGTCAGGTCCAGGGTCCCGGTGCCGCCGGTGATTTCGAAGCCGCCGCGGGCCTGTTGAATGCTCGACGGCGTCCAGTCGGCATTCTGGAACCGGAACCGGTCGCCGTGTGGGACCACGCTGAAGATTCCCCCGATCAGCAGGGCCACGACGGCGAAGAAGCTCAGGATGCCCGAGGTCCGGCCCCGCAACCCTGCAACCAGGATCCCGAGTCCCAGGATGGCCGCGCTGATGGCCCAGACCAGAGCGTTGCCGGACTCGCCAAGATTGATCACGTGGGCGGCGTCGAGGGCCTTGACGCCGCCTCCCACCAGGAGGGCGGCGCCGACGGTGATGGCGACAGTCGGAGTGCCCGGGCCCGGGTTGCGTCGCGGGGCGGGAGGCATCGGCGGGACTCCTGCCCCCGGGCCGTAGCCGCCGGGCGGAACGGAACCGGGCGGCACGGAATCGGGCGGGACAGGGCCGGGCACGGCGGAGCCGGGCAGGGTGGGGCCCGACGGCGGCGGACCCCAGGCCGTGCCTGCCGCGGAGACGCCGGGGTCGCCGTCGTGCTGGCCATAGGCCGGTGCGGAACCCGCCGGGAAGCCCCCGGCTGATCGCTGCCCGGCGCCTGCGCTACCGGTGCCCGCCAACGTTGCGGCGCCGGCCGGGCTGCTGGATTCGTACCGGGAGGGCGTGGGAACGGCTCCGTTGCGGGTCTTGTTGCGCTGGGTCAGGTAGTACACGAGGTAGATCGCGCCGCCCACCCAGAAGACGGTCCAGGCGAAGGCGCCAAAGCCGTAGCGGTTCCAGCCCCAGACGCCGGCGCCCAGGCTGGGGAAGCCGATGACTGCGGTGATAAGGGCGCCGGTCATCCCGGCAGTCCACCGGCCCGCGCCGGCCTCCTGGACGTGAATCCGGCCGTCGGGTTCTGGCAGCAGTGCCCACGCAAGGCCGTAGGCGAGCACGCCAACTCCGGCGAACACGGTCAGGACGATCAGGACGCCGCGAATAATCAGTGGGTCGACGCCGAGCCGTTGGGCTATGYCGCTGGCCACTCCGCCGATCCACCGGTCGCGTCCGCGGTAAATACCCTGGCTGCGGATCCAGTCGAAGAAGTTCTGCGGCTGGCGCCCCGGAAGCTGCCCGTCCAAGCCCGGCCCGTACTGCGA
>NZ_JBFTHK010000257.1:0-4893 GCF_056394205.1 Arthrobacter sp. 10T413_2
GCCCTGGGCCAAGCGTAGACGTGCGTAGTCAAGAAGTCMACACGGAGGCCCTTGTTCTTGGCCTTGGCCATGAAGTCGGCCAGCCACGCACTGCCGGGGCTGGTGCACGCCGGGGACCCGAGCCGCAGCCCGGTTGCCATCAGCTTGGGCCAGAGCTGAATGGCCCTGTYCACGCTCATGTTCGCTTGGGAGGTGTTGTCGGGCTCGTTGAAGCCCAGCAGGTGCTTKGTCTTCGTTTCCGCCAGTTGGCGCGATACCCAGCCCAGGGCGTCCTGCTCCAGCAGCGTTCGTTCGCTCTTKACCATGGGAACAAACGGGGGATTGGTGGTGACGTTGTAGTGCGCACCCCAGGTGTAGTGCCAGTCCAGCTTGAGGCTCTTGATCTGTGTKAGCGCCAGGGCGTCCTTGCCGCCCCAGCCGAATCCCTTTTGAGTATCAGCCKGCAGCGTGACGGCGGGGACGGTCGGGATTGCGGTCGGTGCCGTAGCAGCCTGGGCGGTTCCGGCGTTGGCGGCCAGCAGGGCGCCGGGCGCCGCCATTGCAGCCAGGGGCATAGTGAGAAACTTACGGCGTTCCATGAGTTCCCTTCGTGGAGGGTTGCTGGGTTCTGTGACAGCTGCGGGGACAACAAAGGCCAGCGGCGGGGTGCGTCCCGACGGATTCCGCTCACGAGTGGCGGCGTCGGGATGTGACTGCTCTGGCCTGTGTGGTCCCTGATTCAGTTGTGGCTGAAGTCAACATAGCACGGGGAACACTCAGGAAAGTCCCGGTTTTACACAGGAAAGACGCAATTTTCTGCGGGCCCCTAGCGGCACCAGGACACTGGCTGGAGGTAGGTCCTAGAGGGAGTGGTAGAGCTCGCCGGTGGGGGTGAGGGAGCCGTTGCTCCGGAACAGGGCGGAGGCGCCCATGATGGGGTCGCCGTGGGCCCGCGTTTTCCACGCGAATCGCTCCACGTACGGCATCTTCCGGAGTCCGGTGACGGTCTCTTTCATGAACGCCAGGATTTCCTTCTCCGTGAACCGGCTGGGCGACTTCGCAGTGGCCTTCCAGTCGGCGACGGCGTATTCGGTGATCCAGACGGGCTTCCCGTAGCGTTCGTGCAGTTTCTCCACCGTGCGGAGGAACGAGTCCCCGTGGGGCGGCGCGTACCAGTGCATCGCGACAAAATCCACCCGCAGGTCCTTCCTGGCTGCCTGGTCCATGAAATTTTTGAGCCAGTCGCCCAGCGCCTGAACCGGGGCCGGAGAGCCCAGCCTGAGGCCGGCCTGTTCCAGCTGGGGCCAGAGACTGATGGCAGTGTCCACGGACATGTCCGCCTGGCCGGTGTGGTCGGGTTCGTTGAAGCCGAGGAGATTGTCKGCACCTGTCCAGGACACTTCGGACCGCACCTGCTCTATGGCCTTCCGTTCCAAGGAGCCGCGCCCCCAGACCATGGGCACAAATTCAGCGGCCTGGCTCGAAGCAGCCCGGAGGGGCGGGTAGTCAGGTCCCCAGTCGTAAAACCAGTCCAGGTTCAGGGAATCCAGCTCCTTGAAACCGAATCCGCCGAAGCGCGGCATGCCCAGGCCCTTGCTCGCGAACKGCGGTATGGGTCGACGGGGCAGTGGTGTGGGCGAGGTCGACGGCGGCCGGGGGCCGGGCGTCGTATCCGGGGTGCACGCCGCCAGGGCGGCGGCGGCTGAGGCCGCCACTGATAGTCGTAGAAAGTCCCTGCGGTCCACTTGCACCCCCTGGCGTCGCCGTCGGTTCAGGGTCGAATCCGGGGTACCAGATCCGCCGACGGACAACGTGATGCTGGCAACCCGCATCCTTGCCTGCTGAACACTAATTGTTTCACGAAAGGCCCCTCCGACTCACATCGAAGGCCGGGCGCCGGGCAGCCCTGCCGGTGGTTGTCCGGCGCCTACGCGCCGCTGAACTCCGCGGTCCGGTAGCCGACGCCGAGCAGCTCTTCAATGGCGGCCACAGTCCGGGCCGCAGCCTTGCCGTCGCCGTAGGGATTCACGGCGTTTGCCATGGCCGCGAAGTGCGCTGAATCGTGCAGGAGGCTGGTCACCTCGGCAACAATCCGCTCTTCGTCCGTGCCGATCAGCTTCACGGTGCCGGCCTCCAGGGCCTCGGGCCGCTCGGTGTTGTCCCGCATCACCAGGACCGGCTTGCCGAGGCTKGGCGCTTCCTCCTGCACTCCGCCGGAGTCCGTGAGGACGATGTGTGCGCGGGAGAGCAGCCGGGTGAATTCGCCGTAGGCCAGAGGTTCCGTCACCAGGACGTTGGCTTTGCCCTCCAGCGCGGGAAGGACGGCCTCCCGCACCAGCGGGTTCTTGTGGGCCGGCAGCACGATCACCAGGTCCGGCTCGGCGTCGGCGATCCGGGCCAAGGCCCGTCCCACGCTGCGCATGGATTCGCCCTGGTTTTCCCGCCGGTGCGTGGTGACGAGTAGGACCGGACGGTCGCCGGCGGCCAGTGCTTCCAACCGGGGGTCCGTGAAGGGGAGCTGCTTGTCGACGGTGGCGAGCAGGGCGTCGATCACGGTGTTTCCGGTGACCACGACGTCTTCGGCGCTGATGCCTTCCCTCAGCAGGTTCTCCCTGCTGGTTGAGGTGGGCGCCAGGTGCAGGCGGGTGATCTGGCTGGTGATCTTTCGGTTGGCTTCCTCGGGGAACGGCGAGAGCAGGTCTCCGCTGCGCAGCCCGGCCTCGACATGGACCACCGGGATGCCGTGGTAGAACGCCGCGATGGCGGCGGCCGTGGAGGTGGTGGTGTCGCCCTGGACGACGACGGCGTCCGGCCGGGTTCCGGCGAAGAGCTTTTCCAGCCCGTCGATGGTCCGCGTCATGATGGCCGAGAGCGACTGCCCCTGCTGCAGGATGTTCAGGTCATGGTCCGGAACAATGCCGAAGAGCTCATTGACCTGGTCCAGCATCTCGCGGTGCTGCCCCGTGACCGTCACGATGCAGCGGAAGAGCGGAGACTCCTGCAGCGCGCTGACGATCGGCGCCATCTTGATGGCTTCCGGCCTGGTTCCGAAGATCGGCATGATGCTGTGCATGGTTTATCCCCAAGGGTGTGCGAGTGGTTGGTAAGGTCTGTGGCCCGGTTCAGCCGAGCAGCAGGGCCAGGAAGATGGCTGGTACGGCGAGGGCTACAACGAGAACGGCCAGGAGGGCCACCCGCCGCTTGCGCCGGTGGAGCATGTCGCGGGCGACTTGCTGGGATTCCTTCTCCTGGATGGCGGCTTCCAGGCCCGACTCTGCCGGGTTTGAATCCGCGGGTTCCTCCGGGGCTTCAGTGTCAGCCGGGTCCTGGTCGGCGGCCCCCCGGTAGGCGTTGGCCATGTCTGCCGGGTCCTGATATACAGGAGCCTGCGCGGCGGCTGGCGGCGGCCCGTTGAGGGGAAKAGGCTCCGCCCCGGGCACCAGAAGGGCGTCCGGGATCTCCGTGTGCATGCGCCGCTTGCGCAGGTGCCGGGGTGCGGCAACCAGCGGGGCAGCGCCGTCGGGAGAGTGTTCCAGCGTGTCCTCCTCGCCTCGGTCAGATGCCCGAACCGGCTGACCAGTTCAACCGGATGAGGTTCAATTGTTACATTTCCGCCCCGTGTTTGGCGCATTCCGGCCGGAAGGTGGCATCGATCAGGCCTCCCGTTTCGATCACAAACCGCCGGATCCACTGAAAGACATCCAGGTCGGGGTGGGAGGCAACCATCTGGATGTCCGCCGTCGTGCATTGCCCGATCAGGCGACCGGCGCGGGTGACGTGATAACTGGAMGTCACCACGGTGACGGACTTCCAGCCGTTGGCCTCGATCAGCGCGGAGATGGCACGGGCMTCGCCGCGGGTGTCCAGGTCCGGGGGGCGGAAGCAAACGATTTCCGCGTTGGGGAAGGCGGCCGCATTGCACGCCTCATCCGCGCTCCGGTTGCCCAAGGTGTCCGTGTGTGAGATCACCATGACCGGGATGTGGAATTCGGCCTGGAACTGGCGTGCCACCGGGAGTCGCTCAGATGCCGCGCCGCCGAGCATGATGACTGCGTCGGTCCGGTGAACGCTGAGCGGATCMACGTTGACGAACATCTGGGTGGCAATGATCAGCGATAACAGGAGGCCTCCGACGGCGAAGGCAAGCACCCTGCGGGTGGCGGTGTTGACCGCGGCGACGGAAAGAGGMACGGCTAAGAGTTTGGCATGCGGTTTTCAGGTGGCGAAATGATGCGCATTTACTGCGAAGAAGCTTGCAAACAAAAATGCGTGATGCAGTTGTGATTTAAGGGATCAAAGTTAGTGKGGTGACAGGCGTGACTTGGCGTTTATGCTATAGGCACCTTACGTCGCTCCCACCACCAGGTCTCCACCGGCGGTCTCACCCCTAAGCGAGCAATCTTGCGAAAACTKAACATAGCGGCAACAGTGATTGCCGCCGTGATGCTGGCAGCAGCGTTGCCCCAAACCGCTGTGGCGTCCGTTCCCTCCGTTGCAGTTMCGGCCGTTGCTGTTCCAGCGGGTGCCGTTCCYGCGGTGTCGGACCCGAGCCCTCAGGGGCAGGTGGATGACTTTGTCCGGCCCGAGCCGCCGGCCAACAGGGCGAGGAGCGAATACACCTACGTAAGCGCGCCRCTGGCAGGCACCCTGAAGACMACCCTGGTGACCGTGCAGCTGGCCGACAAGACCGCAGCGGAGACGGACGCCGCCGTGCCGATGGCGGCGGCGAAGGCCTCCCTCAGCGCGGCCAACCGCTACTGGGCCCACGCCACCGCCGGGCGCGTGGACATTGCCCTGAGCTCGTCCCGCCTGCTGCACAAGTCGGCCGCGAAATCCACGCAGTCACCGTCGCAGATCGTGGACACAGTCTCGCAGGAGCTGGGCTGGACGCAGAGTCCCTACACGGCGCTGGTG
>NZ_JBFTHK010000258.1:0-4869 GCF_056394205.1 Arthrobacter sp. 10T413_2
GAACCACAGAACCACACCACGGGCTGCACGCCGTCGGCAGCGTCAAACTTGCCGGCGAGGTCCTCCTCGACCAGTGGCAGCACTTCTTCGATGCCGGTTCCACGGACCACCTCGTTCCACTCCACGGGCACAAGGAACGGGTACTTGGCCGCAGCCGCGAACAAGATGTCCTGGTGGCGCTTCGGGAGCAACTCGGAGTACATCACAAAATGCTTGTAGTCATGGTTTTCCGCCATTACGGCAAGCGCGGGCACGGCCTTGTTGAAGAACATCTCGGCGCGGAGGTTAAGGCGCTTTTCCGAGAACAGGTACTGCATGTAGTCATCCGGGGTCTTGAAAACCCCACTGCGCGACGTTTTCCACGAGTGTGATCCGGGTGAGAAGAGGCTGTAGCGCGTGACGCCGTAGAACATGGTAATCCCCAATGGTCTTGCGAGGCTKAACAAATCACCTAACTCTACCCGGCAGCCGTCCTCCCCGGTGACGCCGGGCCGCCGGGAACCGCAAAACCCCGCCATTGCCGACCATCTGGTCCGGCATGACGGGGTTTTCTGTGGTGGGTCCTACCGGGATCGAACCGATGACATCCACGGTGTAAACGTGGCGCTCTACCAGCTGAGCTAAAGACCCAAACCGCGGTATCCGCACCTCAGCGCTTCAACCAACGAACAGMTACTGTACAGGATGCCGGCGGCCAAGCGCCAATCGGTCCGACCCCTTCCCTAGAGCGGGGGCAGCTCGGCGGCAAGCCAGGTCAGGGCCCCGCTGACGCCTGCGTCGAGCTTGATGGTGRCAAGGTCATCGCCGCGGGTGGCTCCCCGGTTGATGATGACGACGGCTTTGCCCTGTTTGGCGGCGTGCCGGACAAATCGCAGGCCGCTCATGACGGTGAGGGACGAGCCTGCCACCAGGAGCGCCCGGGCCGCGTCGACCATGGCGTAGGAGCGCTCCACCCGGTCTTTGGGCACGTTTTCACCGAAGTAGACGAAGTMCGGTTTCAAGGTGCCGCCGCAGGCGGGACAGCGGGCAACGACGAAGGATTCGATCAGTCCGGAGTCCTCGACCGTGGCATCKGCATCGGGGGCCATTTCAATCCCCCCGGCGGCGTGGGCGCGTTCCAGGAATCCCGGGTTGAGTTCCTCGAGGACCCCGGCCAGGAGCCGGCGGCTGTACCGCYGGTGGCAGTCGAGGCACACCACCTGGTCGAAGCKGCCATGCAGGTCCACGACGTTGACGCTGCCGGCGTCTTCGTGGAGACGGTCGACGTTTTGGGTGATGAGTCCGGTGAGCAGTCCGCGGTGCTCCAGCCGGGCGACGGCGGCATGGCCGTCGTTGGGGTCCGCGCGGCGCAGGTGCGACCAGCCGATGTGGTTGCGGGCCCAGTAGCGCTGCCGGTTTTCCGCCTCGCCGATGAATTCCTGGTACGTCATCGGCGCCCTCGGGGCAGCGCCGGGGCCCCGGTAGTCCGGGATGCCGGAATCGGTGCTCAGGCCGGCGCCGGTCAGCACGGCGAACCGGCCCCCGGCGAGAAGTCCGTGGATGTCCTGCAGGACCTCGAGCTCGTCCCGCTGGAGTTCGGCCGAGGTCGCGGCGGCCGTGACCGGCGGGAGGCTGGCAAAACCAGTYATGCCGATCMCGGGGCGCCGCTGCCTCACCGGATCAGCTCCCGCCGAGTCCCGCCAGGGCGGCCCGGTATTCGGCAAGGTTCCGGGCCTGGCCGCGGGGGTTGACGACGACGTAACGGACGACGCCCGCGGCGTCGATGATGAAGGTGCCTCGCAGTGCTATGCCGCTTTCGGGGTCGAACACGCCGTAGGCCGAGGCCACGGCGCCGTGCGGCCAGAAGTCGGCGAGCAGGTCGAAACCGTAGCCTTCTTTTTCGGCGTAGGCCCGCTGGGCGAACTTGCTGTCCACCGAAACAGCCAGCACTGCGGCGTCGGCATCCTCAAACAGCGCCAGGTTGTCCCGGATTTCGCACAGTTCACCGGTGCAGATGCCGGAGAAAGCGAAGGGATAGAAGACCACGACGACGTTGCGGCCCCGGAAGTCCGAGAGGCGGACCGGCTCGCCGAACTGGTTGGCGAGCTCAAAGTCCGGTGCAGGATCGCCGACGGCCGGACGGGCGGCGTCGTTCTGGACCGCCTGGGTCACTTGTTCTTCCGCGTGACCAGCCGGGTGGCGCTCCAGTCCTTGGAGACGCCGGCCGACGTGGTGTAGTGGAGTCCCGCAGTGGGTGCGGCGTCCTGGATGTCGGCGGGCKAAACGTAGCCGACCCGCCCGGACTTGGGGGTCAGGACCCACACGACGCCGCCCTCGGTGAGGGTGGTCAGCGAATCGACCAGGGTGTCAACGAGGTCGCCGTCACCGGCCCGCCACCACAGGATGGCGGCATCGACCACTTCGTGATCGTCCTCATCGAGGAGTTCCGAGCCCGTGAGATCTTCGATGTCGTCACGCAAGTCGAAGTCGACGTCGTCGTCATAACCGAATTCCTGAATCAGGTCCCCGTCTTTGAAACCCAGTTTCTCCGCCACATTTACCGAAGTGGCGGCGTCGGCCTCGCTCACGTGTTGCTCCTATGCTTTGTGAATTGCTTCATGTTTTCAATGGCACTAGTGATTTCCATTACTCCAAGCCAACACMCTTTGCGCCTCCGCTTCAAGCTGTTGGCCCCGCGATCCGCCATATTCTGCGTCACACAGGGCGATCCGAAGGCTGACGGGCAGCCCGCGGTCACACAACCAGTATGCCCGTGAAATACGTCGGGGGGTCCATGCGGCGGCTACGCATCCGTCAACGCGCACGGCTAGAGTGGCTGATGACGACTACGCCTGTGCGGGCAAYCGCCCCACTGATGACACAGGCAGGCGTACCGTGATTGGACCTTGCCCGGCGCATACGACCGGKCTGTTGTAACCGATATGTCGCACACGTCGCGTTCACGCCAGGCAGTCACCCTGCCCGGAGCTGAGGGTGCCGATGGATGCGCYMAAAGAGAGGTTGGACGTGGCTGCAGGAGAAGATACCTCCCATATCCTCAGCGGGTTGACAAACCAGCTGCCTGATCGTGATCCGGAAGAGACCGCCGAGTGGCTGGAGTCCCTGGATACCCTGATTCAGGAACAGGGCACCGAGCGTGCCCAGTACATCATGCGGAGCCTGCTTCAGCGGGCCGGGGCGCAGAGTGTGGGTGTTCCGATGGTGACCACCACGGACTACGTCAACACGATCCCGGTGGACCAGGAAGCGCCGTTCCCCGGGGACGAGGAGATCGAGCGGAARTACCGGGCGTGGCTGCGCTGGAATGCCGCGGTCATGGTGCACCGGGCGCAGCGGGCGGACATCGGGGTCGGCGGGCACATCTCGACCTATGCCGGGGCCGCGACCCTGTACGAGGTCGGGTTCAACCACTTCTTCCGCGGCAAGGACCACCCCGGCGGCGGGGACCAGGTCTTCTTCCAGGGCCACGCCTCCCCCGGCATGTACGCCCGGGCCTTCATGGAGGGCCGTTTGTCCGAGGAGGACCTGGACGGGTTCCGGCAGGAGAAGTCCAAGGAGGGCCACGCCCTGTCCTCCTACCCSCACCCGCGGCTGATGCCGCAGTTCTGGGAGTTCCCCACGGTCTCGATGGGCATCGGGCCGATGAACGCGATCTACCAGGCCCAGTCCAACCGGTACCTGCACAACCGCGGCATCAAGGACACCTCCGACCAGCAGGTCTGGGCGTTCCTGGGCGACGGGGAAATGGACGAGCCCGAGTCCCGCGGGCTGCTCCAGCTCGCCGCGAACGACAAGCTGGACAACCTGAACTTCGTGATCAACTGCAACCTCCAGCGCCTGGACGGGCCGGTCCGGGGCAACGGCAAGATCATGCAGGAACTCGAGGCGTTCTTCCGCGGCGCGGGCTGGAACGTGATCAAGGTCGTCTGGGGCCGGGAGTGGGATGACCTGCTGGCCAAGGACGAGGACGGCTCGCTCGTGAAGATCATGAACGAGACCGTCGACGGGGACTACCAGACCTACAAGGCCGAATCCGGCGCGTTCGTCCGCGAACACTTCTTCGGCCAGACCCCGCAGACCAAGGAAATGGTCCAGGACCTCACCGACGACCAGATCTGGAACCTCAAGCGCGGCGGCCACGACTACAACAAGGTCTACGCGGCRTACAAGGCCGCGACCGAGTTCAAGGGCAAACCCACCGTCATCCTGGCCCACACGGTCAAGGGCTACGGCCTGGGCACCCACTTCGAGGGCCGCAACGCCACGCACCAGATGAAGAAGCTCACCCTCGCGGACCTGAAAGCCTTCCGCGACCACCTGCGCATCCCCATCWCCGACGACCAGCTCGAAGCCGACCCCTACCGGCCCCCGTACTACCACCCCGGCCCGGACGCCCCCGAAATCCAGTACCTCATGGAACGCCGCCGCGCCCTCGGCGGCTTMGTCCCCGAACGCCGGTCCAAACACAGCGAGATCACGCTGCCGGATGAGAAGACGTACGAGGTCGCGAACCGCGGCTCCGGCAAGCAGCTGGCCGCCACCACCATGGCGTTCGTCCGTTTGCTCAAGGACCTCATGCGGGACAAGAACTTCGGCCAGCGGATCGTGCCGATCATCCCGGACGAGGCCCGCACCTTCGGCATGGACGCGTTCTTCCCGACCGCGAAGATCTACAACCCGAACGGCCAGAACTACCTCTCCGTGGACCGGGACCTCGTCCTGGCCTACAAGGAGTCGATTTCCGGCCAGATCGTGCACGCCGGCATCAACGAGGCCGGTTCCGTGGCCGCGTTCACGGCCGCGGGCACCTCGTACGCCACGCACGGCGAGCCGCTCGTGCCGATCTACGTGTTCTACTCGATGTTCGGT
>NZ_JBFTHK010000259.1:0-4867 GCF_056394205.1 Arthrobacter sp. 10T413_2
GGGGCGAAAGTCCGGTTTGGGGGCGCCCGGCGGAACTGCAACGGGAACGATATGAGGCCGATGCGAAGTTGATACATAATCTCGGGAACCGCATCGGGGTGCGTGGCTGCTGAGATCGCTGAGCAGTCGTTCCCGGTAACCGGCGCGCACTGGCTGGACGGGTGGGTCGTCGTCGGCGACGCCTGGCGGTAGCGGTGCGTCGAAGGTGCCCATCCAACCGGCCCGGCACGCGGGCGGCGCGGACCCTGACCGGCGTCGGGCGCGCCGCGCTGGCGTAAGATGGAAGGACCCGGTGACCCCGGCCGCGGACGGTGCGTACCGCCGTCGGTAGGGATCACGGGGGGACTGACCATATTCATACTGGAGGGGACCAGAGGCCCGCGGGCCAACACCATGACTGAAGCAGCGAACGGCAAGGCCCGGTTCAGCGCCGGAGAGCGCACCGCAGGGGAATTCCCCCACTCCCTACCAGGGTTGCGGACGGAGGTGGTCTTGTTCGACGACTCAGAGCAGATGGTCCAGTCGCTGGGCAGCCATGACGAAGCCCTCCGGTTCATCGAAAACCAGTACCCTGCCGTTGACTTCCATGTCCGGGGGAACGAGCTCGCGATCAGCGGTCCGGCCGCCGACGTGCCGCGCATCATGCGCCTGCTCAACGAGGTGCGCGGGCTGGTGGCCCGGGGCACCGTCATAACCCCTGCCGTCCTGCAGCAGCTTGTGTCCATGCTCCGCAGCCAGTCACTGCAGAACCCCGTGGAAGTGCTGACCACCAACATCCTGTCCACCCGCGGCAAGACCATCCGGGCCAAGACGCTGAACCAGAAGAACTACGTGGACGCGATCGACGCCAACACGGTGATCTTCGGGATCGGGCCGGCCGGTACCGGCAAGACGTACTTGGCGATGGCCAAGGCGGTCCAGGCCCTGCAGCAGAAGGAAGTCAGCCGGATCATCCTGACCCGTCCCGCCGTCGAGGCGGGGGAGCGGCTGGGCTTCCTGCCGGGCACCCTGAGCGACAAGATCGACCCCTACCTGCGGCCCCTGTACGACGCCCTGCACGACATGATGGACCCTGAGTCCATTCCGCGGCTCATGGCCGCCGGCACCATCGAGGTGGCCCCGCTGGCGTACATGCGCGGCCGCACGCTCAACGACGCCTTCATCATCCTCGACGAGGCCCAGAACACCACGCCGGAGCAGATGAAGATGTTCCTGACCCGACTGGGCTTCGGCTCCAAGATGGTGGTCACCGGTGACATCACCCAGGTGGACCTTCCCTTCGGCACCCGTTCGGGCCTGCGGATSGTCGAGGACATCCTGCAGGGGATCGAGGACGTCAACTTCTCCGTGCTGGATGCCTCCGACGTCGTCCGGCACCGCCTGGTGGGGGACATCGTCAACGCCTACAGCATCTGGGACGAAGTCCAGAGGAACCGGGTCAAGCATTCCGTTGCCCGGGAGACGCGGGAGAACACGCATGAGCATTGAGGTCAACAACGAATCCGGCGTGGCAGTCGACGAGTCCGAGCTCGTGGCACTGTCGCGTTTCATCTTCGACCGCCTCTACATCCACCCGCAGGCGGAACTGTCCATCCTGCTGGTGGACGAACCGGCCATGGAAAAGCTGCACATCGAACTGATGGACGAGCCCGGTTCCACCKATGTCCTCTCGGTGCCGATGGACGAACTGACCCCGGGCACACCGGACAAGCCGACCCCGCAGGGCATGCTCGGCGATATCGCCATCTGCCCCCAGGTGGCCGAGGTCCAGGCACGGAACGCCGGCCACTCCACCCAGGACGAGATGCTGCTGCTCACCACGCACGGCATCCTGCACCTGTTGGGTTATGACCACGCCGAGCCGGAGGAAAAGGAAGAGATGTTCGGGCTGCAGCGCGAACTCCTGACCGCGTTCACCGGCAAAGAGGCCCCGTCAGAGACGATTCAGTGACCCCACTGATTCTTGCCGGCATGGCGCTGGTGTTCCTTAGCTTTGCCGCAGTGCTGACCGCTGCCGAGTCCGCCTTCAACTTCCTGCCCCGGCACGAGGCCGAACAGGCGGTCCTGAACAGCCGGGGCACGTCGCTGAAGCGGATCCTGGCGCAGCCCGTGGGACACATGCGCGCCCTCCGGTTCTGGCGGATCTGGTTCGAGATGGCCTCCGCCGTMGCCGTGACAGTCCTCCTGCACAGCCTGCTGGACAACGTATGGCTCGCCGGCCTGGCCGCCACCGGCATCATGGCAGTGATCGGTTTCGTGATCGTCGGCGTCTCTCCCCGGCAGCTTGGCCGGGTGCACTCCGCCGCACTGGTCCGCTTCAGCGCGCCGCTCGTCCGATTCCTTTACGCCGTACTCGGCCCGATTCCGGGCTGGCTGGTCAGCCTGGGCAGCGCAGTCGCCCCCGGCGCGCCGGCGGACAACGAGGCGTTTTTCAGCGAAGAGGAATTCCGCGAGCTCGTGGACCGCGCCACAGAGTCCGATGTGATCGAGGACAACGAGGCGGAGCTGATCCAGTCGGTCTTCGACTTCGGGGACACCCTGGTCCGTTCCGTTATGGTGCCGCGGACCGACATCCTCACGATCGACTCGGGATCCAGCCTGCACCGCGCGATGTCGCTCTTCCTGCGCTCCGGGTACTCGCGGATCCCGATCATCGGCGAAAATACCGACCAGATCCTGGGCATTGTGTACCTCAAGGACGTCGCCGCCGCGCTGCACAAGCTGGGCCCGGACGAGGAGCCGCCGGTGGTCGACGAACTCGCCCGGGAGGTCCGTTATGTGCCTGATTCGAAGCCGGTCAGCGACCTGCTGCGCGAACTGCAGAAGGAATCGACCCACGTGGCGATCGTCATCGACGAATACGGCGGAACGGCAGGCCTGGTCACGCTCGAGGACCTCATCGAGGAGATCGTCGGTGAGATCGTGGACGAATACGACACCGAAAGCGCCGAGGCCGTGGCCCTGGGCGACGGAAGCTACCGGGTCAGTGCCCGTATGAGCATTGATGACCTCGGCKAGCTCTTTGACCTCGAGCTCGACGACGACGAAGTGGACACCGTGGGCGGCCTGCTCGCCAAGGCCCTCGGGCGGGTGCCGATMGTCGGCAGCACCGTCCAGGTCCACGGGCTGTCCCTCCGCGCCGACCGGCTCGAGGGCCGGCGGAACCGCGTCAGCCACATCATTGCGGCCGCCGTTCCAAAAGAAGAAACTGACCTTGAAGACCTTCTCGACGAGGCCGCACCAATCCAACAGGGAGTCTCACGTGAGCAAGCAGAATAAGTCCGACGGCGAAGCAGCCCACGGCGGCTACCGCGCCGGTTTCTMGGTGCTGGTAGGACGCCCCAATGCGGGCAAGTCCACCCTCACCAACGCCCTGGTCGGCCAGAAGGTCGCGATCACCTCGGCCAAGCCGCAGACCACGCGCCACACCATCCGGGGCATCGTGCACCGGGACGACGCCCAGCTGATCCTCGTGGACACCCCGGGCCTGCACCGCCCGCGCACCCTGCTGGGAAAGCGGCTGAACGAACTTGTCGCCGACACCCTCGCCGAGGTCGACGCGATCGGCTTCTGCCTTCCTGCCAACGAAAAGATCGGCCCGGGCGACAAGTTCATCGCCGCCCAGCTGGCCGCCGTCGGCAACAAGCCGATCATCGCAATTGTGACGAAGGCCGACACCGTGGACCGCCAGGCCCTCACCGAGCAGCTGCTCGCCGTCGCCGCCCTGGGCCGCGAGGTCCGCGGCGAGGACGGCTGGAACGACATCGTCCCKGTCTCCGCCACCGACGGCTTCCAGGTCGACACCGTGGCCGACGTCCTGATCAGCCACATGCCGGCCTCCCCGCCGCTGTACCCGGACGGGCACCTGACGGACGAGCCCGAAGCTGTCATGATCGCCGAACTCATCCGGGAAGCTGCCCTTGAGGGCGTCCGCGACGAACTGCCGCACTCCCTGGCCGTCGTGGTCGATGAGATCGTTCCGCGGGAAGGGCGCCCCGAAGACCGGCCATTCCTCGACGTCCGCGTCAACCTGTACGTGGAACGCCCGTCCCAGAAAGCCATCATCATCGGCAAGGGCGGCGCCCGGCTCCGCGAAGTCGGCACCAACGCGCGCAAGGCGATTGAGGCGTTGCTCGGTGCCCGCATCTATCTCGACCTGCACGTCAAGGTGGCCAAAGACTGGCAGCGCGATCCGAAGCAGCTCGTCAAACTCGGCTTCTGAGCCGTACCTTTAGTGAGGCCTCTGACGGGGCCGCTAGTTGGGCTGGGACCGGGCCGCCGGTTCGCCCCGCCGCTCCCAAGAGCGGGCCCATCKGCATTTTCTCAGTTTCGGACACTAAAATGGGCAAACTCCCCGTTCGTGAAGGAAKGCTCAACAAGTGGCTCGACCCCGTGATAACCGCGCCGACGGATCCGCCCCGCCGGTTCGGTCATCCGCTGCTGCCCGCCACACCGGCGACACCKCCGTCGGGCCGGCCCGCCACCTCGGCGCCGTCCGGCGGACTCCCACCTGGCTGAAAGTCACCACGGGCGTCCTCGCGGTCCTCCTGGTCGGCGTGATCGCCTTTGGCGCCTACTGGGTGATCCGGCTCCAGGGCAACATCACCAAGGCCCCGCTGAGCGCCGGTAGCGTCAAGTCCGAGAACTCCGTGAACGACTCGACGGACCGGATGCAGATCCTGATCCTCGGCTCGGATACGCGCGACGGGAAGAATGCCCAGTACGGCTCCAGCGCTGATTCCACCGGTTACGGGCACTCGGACGTCATGATGCTCATGGACATTTCCGCGGACAACAAGCGTGTCAATGTMGTTAGCTTCCCGCGGGACCTGCTGGTCGACATTCCTCAGTGCACGGATCCGAAGAC
>NZ_JBFTHK010000260.1:0-4865 GCF_056394205.1 Arthrobacter sp. 10T413_2
AGGTATAGGTGTACGCGGCGCCGACCGTCGCCGTGGCCGGGGGCGTGGCCGCGGTGAACACCGGCGCCGCGGGCGKGGTCGGGGCGGGCAGGATCTCGATCAGAGACATATTCCACTTGTCCGTAGTCGGAGCGGTGTCATTGATCCTCACGGACGACGGYGCCGTCGCGGTACCGGGCACGGTCTGGCGCTGCGTCCAGAACGTGTCACCGTTGCTGGCAAGGAACTCATCTACCTTAGTTTGACCGCTTCCGACTGTACGGGCGATGGCCCTGCTCCAGTCGTTTCCCACGCCCCAGACCCAGGAGCCGGTGCGGGTTGTCGTGAGCGAAGCGCTGGGCGCACCCGTGGGCCCGTTGGCTCCCGCGACTGCTCCATCGGTGGCCGTGTCCGCGCCCGTGAACGTGGCAACCGTTATGGACGCCTGGTACGACCCGTTGTGCGTAGCCGTCACAGTTGCGTTCGTGAGGATGCTGCTCGACACGGCCTGCCAGATTTCAGCCGTCCCATACTGAACGTTGGTCCGTTTACGCAGGCGCCAGGTGAGCCCTCCACCGGTGACCGAGGTGAATTGCTGGGAACCGGAGAMTGCCGGGCCATMAGCACTCACAAATGCAATCAACAATTCCTTGGATTGGCTGGTTGTGAAAGCTGGCGATACTAMAGATCGCGAAATCGAAGACTGGTGTTTACTGACTACCTTGTCTGTCGCCACACCGGCGGCTGCCTTGGCGGGCAATGGCACCAGACTCAAACACACTATTGCGGCGATKACTATTAAACGTKCCAAAATCGCTCGCCGCATGAATTCCTCGCAAGTCKTCAGTGAAGTGAAATAGGTCCTGCCGGCCAATACTGAAGGACCCGCAATGACCCAATAATAATGTGGGACAAAAGCCTAATTGCGTCGTGATTACGTCATGGCGCCGAATTCATCCGACCGGAATAACCGGCCAGGCCGAGCCCATCGTAACGAGTCCGGAGTCGTTACCTCCTGAGTGGCGGCTACGTGTTAATATCCGGTTCTTACTCGTCAGAGCCTTCGCGTTACTCGCCCCTGGCTCTTCAAATATTCCTTCAGGGGCCTAGTCTGGTGTCTGTCGGTTGCGCCCGGCGTACGCGGGCGTTTTGAAGCTCCGAGAGCGAGATGATCATGAGCAATTACGAGACAGTTTTGGCAGGCCTGGAATCCGAGCTCGACTGGCTGCGGGAAACGTACACCCAGCTGCACCGGCATCCTGAACTGAGCTTCGAGGAGCACGAGACGTCAAAGATTGTGGAGGAGAAACTCACTGCCTTCGGCTATTCGGTGACCCGCATTGGAGGAACGGGCGTGGTCGGCGTCCTCGCGAACGGTGTCGGCCCGGCTGTTCTGGCGCGCGCCGACATGGACGCGCTCCCCGTCACGGAGGCCACAGAGCTGCCCTATGCGTCGGCGGTGAACGGGATCATGCATGCGTGCGGTCACGACCTGCACGTCAGTGCACTGCTCGGAGCCGCCAAGCTCATGGCGGACGGACGTGGGGCCTGGTCCGGAACCTACATCGCCCTATTTCAGCCGGCCGAAGAAGTCGGGGCAGGTTCCCAGGCAATGATCGACGACGGACTTCTCACCAAAGTGCCACGGCCCGACGTCGCCTTTGCCCAGCACGTGATGCCAATACCGGCGGGGACGGTCGCCACCACTGCGGGACCGGTCCTCTCCGCCGGCGATTCGCTCAAAATCACCGTTCACGGCAAAGGCGCGCACGGCTCGATGCCGCACATGTCCGTGGACCCGGTAGTGCTGGCCGCCTCAATAGTGCTCAGGCTGCAGTCGATCGTCTCCCGGGAGAMGAAGCCCGGCGACTTCGCCGTCGTCACCGTGGGGGCGCTCAACGCCGGCACGACATCGAACATCATCCCGGACCGCGCCACGCTGCTGCTGAACATCCGCACGTACGACGCCGAAATCCGGGCCGGCGTGCTCGCCGCGGTTGAGCGGATCGTCAGGGGCGAGTGCTCTGCCGCCGGATCGCCCCGGGAACCTGAGTTCGAGTATTACGACCAGTTCCCGCTCACCAGCAACGACGCAGCCGTGACAGAACGCGTGCGGACGGCGTTTACCGCCCGCTTCGGGGCAGAGGCTGTGCGCACGGCGGAGCGGCAGACGGCGTCCGAGGACTTCAGCCGCATTCCGGACGCGTTCGATGTGCCGTACACCTTTTGGCTCCTCGGCGGCGCGGACCCCGATGCTTACCGCGCTGCAGCCTCGAAGGGAACAGTGGCCCGGGACATCCCGGCGAACCACTCCCCCTCCTTCGCCCMCGTGATCGACCCGACCCTCTCCATGGGCGTCCAAACCCACGTCGTCGCCGCACTGGCCTATCTCTCCCGGGAGGGGTGACACCCTGCGGGAAGCCGGCGGCCTTTKAGTGCTGACCCGGTTCGCAACTTCCTCTTCCCTTGGCGGCGCTGGAGGGGGATGATCGGCTTCAGGTGCGGGAGGTGCGGTACGTGCCCGGCGGGGAGGTTTCAAATGTCCCGGAATCTGGTGGTGTGTCTGGATGGGACCGGCGCGCAGGTGCGCGCCAGGGGCAACACCAACGTCGTCCTGCTGTATGGGCTGCTCGATCATTCCGATCCGACTAAACAGATCGCCTACTACGACCCTGGGGTCGGGACGTTMGCGTCTGCCGGGGCGTGGACTCCTCTCGCCAGATCGATCTCGCGGATCGGCGGCCTCGCGTTCGGGTGGGGTCTGCGGCAGAACCTTGGGGAGGCCTATGCGTGGCTGATGCAGAACTGGGCGCCCGGGGATCAGATTTTCATCTTCGGGTTCAGCCGCGGCGCGTACACGGCGCGTGCCCTCGTGGGGATTCTTCGTGCCATCGGCGTGATGCGTCCGGGCTCGGAGAACCTCGTTCCGTATGTGGTCGCCACCTACGCCCGTCGGGGCGGTGAAGCGAAGATTGACTGGGACGAGGTGCACCTCACATCGGAGGTGTTCGCGCATCACGTCGACGGCAAATCGACGGTKCCGGTGAAGTACCTGKGCGTGTGGGACACCGTCAAGGCCGCAGGGTTCCTCCGATGGGAGATCCGCTGGCCGTTTACGCGCGAACTCCCCAATGCCGTGCTAATCCGCCATGCAGTGTCGATCAATGAGAAGCGGGCCCCCTTCAAGGAGTACCTGGTCGATGCCCGCACKGACGGGTCCCTGGAAGAGGTTTGGTTCGCCGGTGTGCACAGCGATGTCGGAGGAACCTTCGTCGACAAGACACCCGCCGGCCAGGCAGCGCGCCCGGGGAAGCCGGCTCCTGCTCCGCGGCTGTCGAGAATCGCCTTGAAGTGGATTATCGAGGGCGGCATTGCCGAGGGTTTGTTAGTTCGACCCCGCGCCGTCGGGGCCGCCTGCGCAGTCACCCCTGCTGACGCCACCGCCGAATTGCACCGCCGCGGACGGGTATGGGTGCTGCTCGGCACCCGCAACAGGAAGGTCCCCGCCGGCGCCTCTGTCCACGCCAGCGTGAACACCCGGGCCGTCGCCGATCCAACGTTCAAGGCACCCGCCAATGTGGTCTGGGCCGATCCGGACTGGGCCGGGCAACAAGCGGCGCCTGCGTCGGCTCGGGCTGAGCAGTGACTGCCGCGAGGAGGGACCGGCCCGAGYCCGCGTTGCCGGCCCGGCGGCTGCTTCGTGCATATGCGTTCGATCMGATGTCGACCCGCCTGTCGGGCAGGTTCCTCACGATCGACATCCCGTTCGAAAGGGACCTCAGGCCGGGCCCAGCCGGCCGGCTMTTGCAGGTCGTCGACTATGACGTGGCCCGTGACCTCTGGTATTTGCCGGTTGACTTGAACGCCGCCGCAATCCTCGCCCAACGGGGTATGCGCCCCTCGGAAAGCGATCCAAGAACCCATCAGCAAGTCGTCTACGCCGTGGCGATGAGTGTGATCGAACGCTTTGAACGATTCGGCGGCTTCCGCTTCCGCTGGCGTGGCGACGACAAACTCCGCCTCGTCCCGCATGCGTTCGAGGGACGTAACGCCTACTTCGACAAGGATMGGCGGGCTGTCCTTTTCGGCTACTTCCGTGCCGACGAGAGAGACCCTGGGGCCAACCTGCCGGGCCAGATGATGTTCACTTGCCTGTCCGTTGACGTGGTCGCCCATGAAGTCACTCATGCCATCGTGCACCGCATGCGCAAGTACTTTTCCGAACCCACTCACCCGGACGTGCTGGCATGGCATGAGGMAATCGCCGACCTMGTTGCGCTGTTTAACCACTTCGGCTTCCCCGAAGTCGTCTCCGATGCCGTAGCGAAATCGGAAGGGACCCTCGAGAAGGGGTCAGCGCTGCTGGATCTTGCAACCGAGTTCGGCGCGTCCACCGGCCGTGGTGCGGCACTGAGGTCCGCGATCGGATCCCCCCGCACCCCGGACGCGTTCCTGAAAGCCGTTGAACCGCACGATCGCGGGGCGTGCTTCGTCGCCGCCGTCTTCGACGCCTTCATTGACACCTACAAGTCGCAGATCGCCGACCTCCGACGTATCGCCAGTGCAGGCACCGGGGTCCTGCCGCCGGGAGCGCTCCCCACAGACCTGGTCAATCGCGTCACCGCCACGGCGGCGATGAATGCCGACCGKTTCCTGGAAATGGTGGTCCGGGCGTTCGAATACCTCCCCGTCGTCGACGTGACCTTCGGTGACGTCGTCCGGGCGATCGTCACCGCGGACCAGGGACTCTACCCCGATGACGCCGGACATCTCAGGGCAATTCTTGTCGAGGCCTTCCGTCGGCGCGGCATCTACCCGCCGGGAGTGACCTCCCTCGCTGACGAGGCCCTTGTCTGGTCCAAACCGCCACTGGACATGAACCTGAG
>NZ_JBFTHK010000261.1:0-4861 GCF_056394205.1 Arthrobacter sp. 10T413_2
GCACCAAGCTCCGCGTGCACGGCCGGGACGGGCTGGCCGGTGAGTCCCCGGCGGGGCAGCACACCCCCGGCCAGGGACAGCCGGCGCTTAGCCTCCGGCGCACCGATCCGCAGCAGCGCCCGCAGGAACTCCGCCGTGTTCCGATACCCGTCATCCACCACCGCCGCATCCGACGGCACACCCTCCCCGGCCAGCGCATCGGGCGAAGCCGCAGAACMGGGCGMTGTCACGCCCGTGAGCGCGTCGGGCGAAGCCGCGGAACCGGGCACACCGTCGGTCCCGGCGCTCACCGCTCCGGATGGTGCGCTACTGGCGGCCGCGGTTCCGGGGGCGTCGTCGCGCCAGCCCGTCGTCCACGACGTGCCCGTCTTCGCGGCCGCCGCCGCGGAGGCCTGAGTCCGGGTCCGGTCCACCGCGGCGGCCGCCACCAGCTGCAAAAACTCCACCCGGCGCGAGAGCTCCTCCACACCCCCGGCGAAATCCGCCGCGGCCCGGAAATCCCACAACGCCGCATCCTGAACCGCCGTCGAACCCACAGCCTCCAGCGCGCCAGGGCAACATCCACACCCGACAGCCGTGCCGGATCCGTGCCGTGACTCGTGTCCCGGTCCGTGCCCAGCCCGTCGTCCCCGAACGGAATGAAATCCCTGGCGGCTTCCATGAAACCAGTCTCCTCCGGGGGTGTGACATTCTTACGCGAAGCAGGAGTGAAGAACTGGGGGCGGTTTCGGATTTTCGGAGCTTCGTCCTGAGGCCGCTTTCAGGGGATGGCGGTCGCCGCTGAGGCCGCTTTCCGTCTACCGTCGGGCCCCAAGCGTGAAGACACACGCTGATCTCATTTGAMGCCCAAATGAAKCGAGAGGTCCGGCGCTGMGAGCCTTACAGGCCTGCGCTGCGAACCGTGCGGACCCTACAGGCCGGCCCTACAGCCCGGCCGTCCGTTCCGGCGCTGCGAATACTGCGGACCCGCCGTGCGGTGCGGCGCCGCGAACGCTGCGGACAGGCCCTACAGGCCGGCCGTGTGGTCCGGCGGCCCGGTCCCCGCKAACCGAACGCCGGCATTCCACCAGCCCGGCGCACGCGGATCCCCGCACTCGACTCCCCGGACGCCTATCCGGCCGACGTCCAGGACTCCGCGGAGTGCAACTAAACTGGACTGGATCCCTAGCCGCCCACCGTGAGGACAGACTGCACATGGCCATTTTGAATATCCGCATTATCGGCGATCCTGTGTTGCGCACAGTCGCCGATCCCGTGACGGAATTCGGGCCTGAACTGGCAAAGCTGGTCGCTGACATGACCGAAACCATGGAGGACGTGGAGGGCGCAGGCCTGGCCGCGCCCCAGGTCGGCGTGAGCAAGCGCGTCTTCACGTACCGGATCGGTGGCGTCGAAGGCCACATCATCAACCCCGTGCTGGAAAACAGCGAGGACTTCCAGCCGGACCAGGTCGAAGGCTGCCTGTCCATCCCGGGCCTCGGCTTCCCCGTCCGCCGGCACCGGCATACGCGCGTGACTGGCGTGGACCTCCACGGCAATCCCGTCACTGTGGAAGGCGAAGGCATGCTGGCGCGCTGCTTCCAGCACGAGACCGACCACCTGGACGGCATCCTCTATACGGATCGGCTCGAGGGCGACGACCGCAAGGCTGCCCTGCGTGCCATCCGCAATGCCAACTACGACGCCATTACCGAACAGACCACAACGAAGCGCGCGAAGACCGTTGGAACGAGCTTTGGCGGGTCMAGCTTCGGAATCACCCCGTGAGGGTTCTTTTCGCGGGAACCCCGGCTGTCGCCGTACCGTCCCTGGACGCCCTGATTGAGGCCGGGTTCGACGTCGTCGCCGTCCTCACGCGCCCGGACGCCCCGCTGGGCCGCAAGCGGATCCTGACGCCGTCGCCCATGGCAGCCCGGGCCGCCGAGCTCGGGATCGAGATCATCCACGCCGCCAAGGTGGACGCCGAGGTGACTGCCCGCATTGCCGCCGTTGCGCCCGATGTCGCGGCCATTGTTGCGTACGGCGGCCTCATTCCCCGTGCGGCCCTGGAAGTTCCGCGCCACGGCTGGGTGAACCTGCACTTCTCCCTGCTGCCGGCCTGKCGTGGCGCCGCCCCCGTGCAGCGCGCCGTCATTGCAKGCGACGACGTCACCGGCGCCGTCACCTTCCGTCTTGAGGAGGGGCTGGAMACCGGACCCGTGTTCGGCACGCTCACCGAAACGGTGCACCCAGGCGATACCGCCGGCGCCCTGCTCGAACGGCTCTCCCAAAGTGGCGCCGTCCTGCTGGCCMAGACCCTGTCCGCCATCGACGCCGGCAAATCCGTCGCGCTGCCGCAGCAGGGCGATGTCAGCCTGGCCCCCAAACTCAGCCTCGAGGATGGCCGACTTGACTGGCGGCAGCCCGCGTTGGCGATCGGGCGGAGGGCCCGCGGGGTGACGCCCGAGCCCGGCGCCTGGACGATGCTGGAAGGCCAGCGGATCAAGCTCGAGCCGGTGCTGCCCGCGCCGGAAGCTTCCGCGCTCCCGCCCGGACAGCTGGCCATGGACGGCAAACGCGTCGTTGTGGGCACGGGCTCGCACCCGGTGGAATTGACCCGGATCCAGCCTGCGGGCAAGAAAATGATGGCCGCCGCTGATTGGGCGCGCGGACAGGCAACACTTGAAAGCGTGGTATTCGAATGAGCGAGTCCGGAACCAGCGGCAGCGGCCGCGGCAGGGGCCACCAGCCCGGCGGCCAGGGCGGCGGCCAGTCCGGCTCCCAGCCAGGCGGCCAGGCCGGCGCCCGCGGCGGCAGCCGGCGGAATGCCCAAGGCCGGGAACGCAACCGCGGCCCGCAGCGCGGCTTCACCGAGAGTGCCCCCTCGCAGCGCACCCGCCGGGCCGATCCGGCCAGGCTCGTAGCCTTCGAAGTGCTCCGTGCCGTGGAAGCCGAGGACGCCTACGCGAACCTCGTGCTGCCCGCCCGGATCCGGCACCACGGACTGGATAAGCGCGACGCCGGTTTCGCCACCGAGCTCAGCTACGGCGCCCTCCGCGGCCAGGGTACCTACGACGCCATCCTGGCGCGCTGCGTCGACMGGCCGCTGGACCAGTTGGACCCGGCAATCCTGGATGCCCTGCGGATTGGCGCGCACCAGCTGCTCGCGATGCGGGTGCCCGCCCACGCCGCCCTGGACCAGACCGTGGGGCTGGCCCGCGCCGTGATCGGGGCCGGCCCGTCGGCCCTGATCAATGCCGTGCTGCGCAAGGTCTCTGCCCGTACGCTGGAAGAATGGCTCGACCTGCTGCTCAGTACCGAGACCGATCCCACCACGATCGCGTCCATCCGCTATGCCCACCCGGAGTKGATAGTTCGCGCACTGCGCCAATCGCTCGTGGCCCACGGCCGGCCGGCCGCTGAGATCGATGAGCTCCTCGAAGCCGACAACGCCGCGCCCGTGGTGAACCTCGTGGCGCTGCCCGGCGTCGGCAGCCTGAACGAGGCCCTGGAAGGCGGGGCCACTCCGGGCGAGCTCGTGGAGGGATCCGCGCTGTCCAGCGGCGGTGACCTCGGCCGGCTCGCCTCGGTTCGTGACGGCAGTACCCGCGTCCAGGACGTCGGTTCGCAGCTCGTGGCCCGCGCCATGGCCGCCGTCGATCTCGGCGCGGAAGCAGCGGATAGCGAAGGCGCAGGGGAGCGCTGGCTCGATCTGTGCGCTGGCCCCGGCGGCAAGGCCGCCCTTCTCGGTGCCCTCGCGCGGCAACGGGGTGCCCACCTGCTGGCCAACGAATTTGCTCCGCACCGGGCCAAACTGGTCCGCCAGGCCCTGTCCGCTGTGCCAAGGGACGCGTGGGAGGTCAGGACCGGAGACGGCCGGGACCTCGGCACCGAGCAGCCGGAGTCCTTCGACCGGGTCCTCGTCGACGTCCCGTGCACGGGTCTGGGGGCCCTTCGCYGCCGCCCGGAATCACGCTGGCGGCGCACGCCCAAGGACCTCGTGGACCTGGGCCCGCTGCAGCGCCAGCTGCTCAACTCCGCAATCGACGCCGTCAAGCCCGGCGGCGTGGTGGCGTACGTGACCTGTTCGCCGCACCCKGCGGAGACGACCGCCGTCGTCAGTGATGCCCTGCGCAAGCGGGAGGACCTCGAACTCCTCGACGCCGGCGCCGCGCTGGACAGCGTCAGCCTCACCGGCCACCTTGAGGCCGGGCACGAGCTCACCGCACAGCTCTGGCCCCACGTGCACCACACAGACGCCATGTTCCTGGCCCTCATCCACAAGAAAGCCTGAACGCCGGGCGATACTTGCCCATAGCCCCCTTCCGCAGGACATGCCCGTTGTACTGAATTTTGGCAGGCCTGATTTTCAGCAGAACGGCACGTCCGCACAGCGACTTTCCATCAGACCGATAGACCGACAAGGAATCCCGCATGACCAAGTGCTGCATCAACCCGAGCATCCTGTCCGCCGACTTCGCCAACCTTKAGGCGGAGCTGAGCCGGATCAGCAACGCGGATGCCGTGCACGTCGACGTCATGGACAACCACTTCGTGCCCAACCTCTCGCTGGGCCTGCCCGTGGTGCAGCGCCTGCAGGAAATCAGCCCCATCCCGCTGGACGCGCACCTGATGATCGAGCACGCCGACCGCTGGGCCCCGGCCTACGCCGACGCCGGCGTGGCGTCCGTGACGTTCCACGCCGAGGCCTCGATTGCCCCCATCAAGCTGGCGCGGGAACTGCGGGCACGCGGGTCCAAGGCGGGGCTTGCGCTCCGGCCGGGGACCGGCGTCGAACCGTTCCTGGACATGCTCGGCKAACTCGACATGCTGCTGATCATGACCGTGGAGCCGGGCTTCGGCGGCCAGGAGTTCCTGGACC
>NZ_JBFTHK010000262.1:0-4741 GCF_056394205.1 Arthrobacter sp. 10T413_2
GCACCACCGTGGCCGCGCACCACCGTGGCCGCCCAGGGGTTCGCCGCGGCGCCGGATCCGGCACCCGCAGGAGCCCCGGCCACGGCAGCGGACGTCGAAGCTGCCGTCCATGCGATCGCCGACCGTTCGCGTAAAGCTGCCCGCAAGATGGCGCACGCGAACCGGGCCTGGAAGGACCGCGGCCTGCGCGCCATCGGCAAGGCGCTGCTGGAGCACAAGAGCCAGATCCTGGCCGCCAACGCCAAGGATGTCGCAGCCGGCCGGGCCAATGGCACCGGTGCCGCCCTCCTGGACCGCCTGACCCTGAGCGATGCACGCATCACGGCCCTCGCCGCGGCACTGGAGAACCTCGCCACCCTGCCGGACCCCGTAGGAAATGTGGTGCGCGGCCAGACGCTGCCCAACGGGCTCCGCCTCCGCCAGATCAACGTGCCCATGGGTGTGGTGGCCGCGATCTACGAGGCCCGCCCCAACGTCACCGTCGATATCGCCGGCCTCGCCCTCAAGAGCGGCAACGCAGTGATCCTGCGCGGCGGATCCGCCGCCGCTGCGACCAACGCGGCCCTCGTCAAGATCCTCCGCGATGCCCTGGAATCGGTGGGCCTGCCCGCCGACGCCGTCCAGACCGTGGACCAATACGGCCGTGACGGMGCCAACGCGCTCATGCGGGCGCGCGGCCGGGTGGACGTCCTCATTCCCCGCGGCGGGCGAGAGCTCATCCAGGCCGTGGTCACGAACTCGTCCGTGCCGGTCATCGAGACCGGTGAGGGCAATGTGCACATCTTCCTGGATGCGTCCGCCGGCGAGGAAATGTCCGTGGACATCCTCCTCAACKCCAAGACGCAGCGGCCCAGCGTCTGCAACACTGTCGAAACGCTCCTGGTGCACTCCAAGTCCACTGTCCTGCCCGCCGTGGCCGCCGCCCTGCGGGCCGCCGGGGTCACCCTGCACGTGGACCAGCGTGTCCGCGCMGCGCTGCCGGCGTCGATCGAAACCGTCCCGGCCACGGACGAAGACTGGGCCACCGAATACATGGACCTGGACCTGGCCGTGGCCATGGTGGACAGCCTGGACGAGGCCGTCCGGCACATCCGCACATGGTCCACGGGCCACACGGAAGCGATCCTGACCAACGACCTCGCCAACGCCGAACGCTTCATTGCCGACGTCGACTCGGCGGCCGTGATCGTGAACGCCTCCACCCGCTTCACCGACGGCGGAGAGCTCGGCCTCGGCGCCGAGGTGGGGATTTCCACCCAGAAACTCCATGCCCGCGGCCCCATGGGACTGACCGAGCTGACMACCACGAAGTGGATCGTGCAGGGCGAGGGCCAGATCCGGGGCTAGCGACGCTGTAACATGGAACGGAAGACCGGAACGGCGGACACCTCCGCCGTCGTCACATTTTGAACTCACTAGGGGAGAACATGCTGTCGCAGCAGATCGCCACTTTCGTCRCCGCAGCCGGCGCATCAGCCAACGAGGAGCTCGCGCCGCTCATCGCACCGCCGTTTGTCATTGGCGGCTCCATGTTCGCGGTCCTGGTGGTCCTGCTGCTGATCACGCTGTCCTACTCCAACCTGGGCCGTCGCCACGAGGCCGTCGAGGAGCACTCGGATCCGCACCGCCAGCACCCGAACAAGCACGACCACGGCCAGGGTCACTAATATTTCCGCCACCATGAGGCAGCGCGGCGCCCAGCGCCGCCTGCGTCTGGGTGTGATGGGCGGCACGTTCGATCCMATCCACCACGGACACCTTGTCGCGGCCAGCGAGGTCGYGGCGAAGTTCGAGCTCGACGAAGTCGTGTTTGTTCCCACCGGCCAGCCCTGGCAGAAGATGGCCAAAAAGGTCAGCGAAGCCGAGCACCGGTACCTCATGACCGTCATCGCCACGGCCTCGAACCCCCGTTTCACCGTGAGCCGGGTGGACGTGGACCGTCCGGGCCCGACCTACACGATCGACACCCTGCGCGACCTCCGCACGCTGCGCCCCGATGCCGACCTTTTCTTCATCACGGGTGCGGACGCGCTGGCCCAGATTTTGTCGTGGAAAGACATCGATGAACTCTGGTCCCTCGCACATTTCGTGGGCGTAACCCGTCCCGGGCACGTCCTGGACGGCATGGGCCGCAAGGACGTCAGCCTCCTCGAGGTCCCGGCCATGGCCATTTCCTCCACGGATTGCCGCACCCGGGTGGCCGAAGGAAATCCCGTCTGGTACCTCGTGCCGGACGGGGTGGTCCAGTACATCGCAAAGTATGGCCTGTATGACGCTCCCCGCGAGGCGGTCCGCCTCGACAGCCGACACGCCGGGACCAGCAATGACGGAACCAACAACACCGGGACTAACAATGCCGGAAACGACGCGGCAGGGCTTGACCCGGCACAGCATGATCCAGCCTTCGAGATAACCCAACCAGCCAGCACTGAATGAGTTTGCCATGAGTCAGGAACAGCCTCCCATCCGCAGCCGCCGCGAACTGCGGCAGGCCAGAGATGAACGCCTGGACACTGCGGCACCGGACGAGCCGACCGAGGCCGAAACCACCGGCCGCATCCGCCGGGTAGCCGACGCTCCCGTGGACTCTGTGGGCGCCGGCGCGGAGCGGTCCTCCCAGGTCCGCGCCCGGGACCGTGCCGCGCTGCGCACCATCAAGGAACTCGCTGAAAAGGAAGGCCACCTCGCCGGGGGAGGACCGCCCACGCGACGCCAGCTGCGGCTCCTGCAGCTGGCCGCCGAAACCGCCCCGGCCACCCAGGCCAACACCATTGTCCCGGCCTCGCCGCGGACCCGGGCCACCCCGGTGGTTTCCCCGTCCGGCAAGGACGCCGCCCGGAAAGACCCAGCTCAGAAGGACGCCGCCCCTCAAGACGCTGCCGGCAAGGACACGCCGCGAAACGACACCGGCGCCGGGGCACCCAAGGCTGCMGGTGGCSGCGTCGGGCCCGGCGGCAAGACGCCCGACGGCATGACGGTGGAGCAGGCGCTGGCCGCGCGCGAGCTCCTCGCGGCGCAGGCCCTGAACCAAATGGCCAAGATGGAGCACATCACGGCCACGGATCCCGACGCCGTTGATCCGGCCGTCCTGGCCGAGCAGATTGCCTTGGCTGAACGCGTTGCGATCCTTAACCGCCGTGCCGCCGCCAAGCAGAAGCTCGCAGAACAAAACAGCCAACCCGCGGCGCCTCGCAACGATCCCACCACGGCCAACAATCTGGCCATGGTCACACCTTTGGAATTCGAGAAGGTTCCCGGCGTGGAGCGGCCCGTCATGAAGCGCCCTGCCACGTCGTATGTTCCGGTGGTCACCAACCCGGGTCCCCGCGTTGACGCGCCACGGAAACCCGGCCTTCGGCGCCCCGGACTGTCCCGCCAGCGGGCCGCCAGTCCTGCCGCCGGCCGGGCAGGCGTGCTGGCCCGGGCGGAAGCAGCCGCCAAGGCAGGAACGGTCAAGCCATCAGGCACGGCTGCGACTGCTGCGGGGGAGCCCGACGAGACCCTGGTGGGCGGGGAGCCCGTGGCCGCGAATGCCGCCTATKGCCTGGATCCCCTGGATGCGGCGACCGCGGGACTGGGCCGGGCCCGGCGCCTGCGCATGATCCAGCTTGKCGTCCTGGCTCTGGGGATCGTCGCGCTCATCGCCGGCATCACGCTGATTGTCACCGGGCTGGCCCACTAGGAGCAGGTGCCGTTCGCGCGAGGCCGTCAGCGCAGGAGAGCGTTCCAGCTACGAGGCCCGTTGTCCGCGACAGCGGATCGCTTGCAGCCTCGGCCACCGGCACTTCCTCAGCCCGGACTATTCAGTTCAGCTTTTCAGTTMAGCTTTTGGCCACAAAGTTTCATCACAACAATTTTCATCACTACAAGGAGTCCCGTGACTGCAACCGATTCATCCATCACCACCGCCCGCCACGCAGCCCGCGCTGCCTCGGAGAAGCTTGCCGAGGACATCGTGGCCCTGGACGTCAGCGAACGGCTCGCCCTGGCCGACGTTTTCCTCATCGCCTCGGCACCCAGCGAACGCCAGGTCAACGCGATCGTGGACGGCATCGAGGACGAGCTCGCCAAGTTTGACCAGAAGCCCGTCCGCCGCGAAGGCCGCTCCGGCGGGCGCTGGGTGCTGCTGGACTACTCGGACGTCGTCATCCACGTCCAGCACGAGGAAGACCGCGTCTTCTACGCCCTCGAACGCCTCTGGAAGGACTGCCCCGTCGTCGATCTCCAGCTCGGCGACGACGCCTCGGCCAAAGCCACCGCAGCCACCGCAGCCACCGACSCCKAGTAGCAACCCCGCGCACCGGCCAGGCCGCCGGAAGCTCAACAGAGCCGAATATGCCCGATTTGGAATTTTCGGAAGGGCTGTTCTAAGATATTTGAGTTGCTTCGGAGAGATCCGGACAAAGAAACCGGAACTTTACACCTCGCTAGGGGTGGTCGGAGCAGCGAAAATTCGGGGCTGTGGCGCAGCTGGTAGCGCACCTGCATGGCATGCAGGGGGTCAGGGGTTCGAGTCCCCTCAGCTCCACCGGAGAATCCGCCGGAATCGAAAGATTCCGGYGGATTTTTTTATTCTTGCGGGCAGGAATGTGACGGTTCAGCACGCCAATTGGCGCGGACGGCGATTGTGGTTTAGGCTATTCAGGTTGCTTCAGCGAGGACGGAACTTGTGAGGCAAATGAGGGGCTGTGGCGCAGCTGGTAGCGMACCTGCATGGCATGCAGGGGGTCAGGGGTTCGAG
>NZ_JBFTHK010000263.1:0-4681 GCF_056394205.1 Arthrobacter sp. 10T413_2
CTACCGGCCTACTCCCCCGGGGGAGCCGTCCCACACCGTCCTGCTGACCAACCTCGCAAACCGGGTCCAGCCGCTGATTCGCTACGACCTCGGCGACTCAGTGCTGGCAAAGACCGGTCCGTGCGAATGCGGCAACCCGCTGCCCGCCATCCGGGTCGCCGGCCGCCGCGACGACGTCCTGCGGCTCGTTGCCGCCGACGGGAMCGCGCTCCTTGTTCTTCCGCTCGCCATCGGATCCGTCGTCKACGAAACGCCCGGATTGCACCGCAGCCAGCTGGTTCAGACAGGACCGGCAACCATCCGCCTCCGGCTGGAACCCGAACCCGGTGCCGATGCCKGAGTGGTGTGGCGCGCGGCCTCCGCGAGGCTGTCGGAGTAYCTCKCCGGGCTGGAACTGGGGAACGTCGACGTCGTCCGCGCGGCCGAGCCGCCAGAGCAGAGCGGCACGAGCGGGAAGTTCCGGCAGGTGATCGCCCGGGTTCCTGACTGAATGGCGGCAGCTAGAAGACCATCGGCGGGGCGTCCAGGACGGTCTCGTCCACGCGCCTCTTTTCCCACTGCGTGAACGGCTTGTMGAGCTMATACTTGCCCCGCGCGGTGCGCAGCAGGGTGCGGACCTCGGCGTTCTCCGGGTTGTTCAGGGATTCGAAGTACTCCACCGACCAGTGGAACCAGCGCATGCAGAAGAGGCGCATGGTCAGCCCGTGGGTCACGAACAGCGCGTTCGAGGCATAGCTGGGCTTTGACCAGTGCCGGTAGAGGGTCTCCATGAAGGAGGAAATCCGGTCATACACATCGGAGCCCGACTCGCCCTCGCGGAAKCGGTAGAAGAAGTGGCCGTAGGCGTTGCGGAGCTCCTTTTGGTCCTCGATGTCGCCGGCGATCTGAAAGTTGGCCCAGTCCTGCTCCCGCAGCCGCGGTTCCTCGATCACCCGTTCCACGAGCGGCCCGAGGTTGAGCGCCTCGAGGGTCTGGTAGGCACGCAGGTACGGGGAAACATAGACGCACACCGGGCGGCCGTCCAGTTGGCGCCGGACCTCCTMACCGGCCGCCGTCGCCTGCTCCAGCCCCAGCGGCGTCAGCGGAATCCGGTAGTCCGGAACACGGTTGTAGATCGAGGTGTCGGCATTGGCGGCGGACTGGCMGTGCCGGATCATGATGATTTTCCGGGGCGCACTCATAAACCMCAAGCATAGGGCTCCCGGAAGCAGGTGCCGCAGGCAAAACCCCGCACGGCCGCCACCGCCTGGGCAACAGGTGGGGCACCAGCAAACTATCGGCAACGGCAGGCAAGATAGGAACATGTTGGTTCCCTCCCGCCGTCGGCTGCGGTTCGAAGTGTTGATTGTCCTGGGACTGTCGCTGGGGCAGTCCGCGGTGTACTCCGTGGTGCAGCTGCTGGACAAGATGACCACGGCGCCGCTGGCCCAGGGCACGTCCACGCTGAACMGCTCGCAKAGCACGCGCGAATACTTCGACCTCACCTACCAGCTGCTGGACATCCTCTTCGCCCTAGTCCCGGTGGCCCTGGTGATCTACTTCCTCACCGAGCGCTGGCCGKCCGGAGAACACGGCACCTYGGCGTTCCGGAGGATCGGCTTCAACTTCGCCCGACCCGGCAAGGACCTCCTGCAGGGACTKGGACTCGCCGCCGCCATCGGCATCCCGTCCCTGGCGCTMTACGCCGCCGGCCGGGCGCTGGGGATCACGACGGCGATCATCCCCAGCGCCCTGGACGCCTACTGGTGGACGGTTCCGGTGCTCGTCCTATCCGCGATCCGGCACGGGATCGTGGAGGAAGTGATTGTGGTGGGCTATCTCCTGGACCGGCTCGGGAAGCTGGGCTGGAGCACGCCGGCGGCCATCGCCGCCAGTGCCCTGCTCCGCGGCAGCTACCACCTGTATCAGGGGTTCGGGCCGTTCATCGGCAACGCCGTGATGKGCGTGGTCTTCGCCCTCGTCTACACCCGCACCAAGCGGGTGATGCCCCTCGTGATCGCCCACGCCATCCTGGATACCGTGGCGTTCGTGGGATTCAGCCTGTTCGGCAAGGCCGTGGGCCTGGGCTGACGACCCCTGGCTTGGGCTGACGACTCCGGGCTTGAGCTGACGACCCCGGGMTGACAGGCTGACAGGCCTCCGTCCGGGCCGGACAGCCGCAGGCGGCCTTAAAATAATATCGGCCGCCGTCTCGCGGGTGACATCATTGGCACCCGCGGGATGGCGGCCGAAGTGTGGGGCAGGCGGAGCGTTAGATCGTGACGGCCCCGGAGGCGGTCTCGAAGGTGACGGAGAGGATTCCGGGCGTGCCGTGCGGCGCGAGCCAGTTCACGGCCACGTCTTCCAGCGGCTTTTCCACGGGCTCGCCAAGCCATTCCGTGACGCGCTCTGCCGAACCGGCAATGGTCAGCGCGGACATCTTGACGTCGCTTGCGTAGGCGTTGGAGGGGTGAAGCTCCGGGTCACCCTCCCACTTGAGCATGTAGGGCACCTGCGGGTCGGCGATGAGGCCCAGGATGCCGATCTGCTTCCAGACCAGTTCGCGGCCGTCAGGGAACTTCCGGTTGCCGTTCACGGCGGCGCGGCCCAGCCGCTCCTCGAACGGTCCGAGATCGTCAACCTCGACGCACCAGCCCATCCAGCCGCCGCCGGCCTCGGAGCGTGCCCGGACTGCCTGGCCGAAGGGGGCCTTGTCCGATGCCGGGTGGTTCAGGACCTCCACGACCTCGACATACTTGTGTCCCGCGAGCGGGATAATCATGTTGCGTGTCCCGAAACGGGGGTGCACTCCACCCTTCACGGCTTCGACGCCGAGGGCAGACGCAATACGTTCAGTGGTGGCTGCCAAGCCATCGTGTTCACAGGCGTAAGAAACGTGATCCATGCGCATGCCCTCATCTTGGCACTTTGTGATGGACCTCTCAGCTTAGGCTTGCCTTACTGTCATGGGATGTCATGGGGTGACTGCAGGCCCGCGTGCCCGTCGTCTTCATGTTCGTCATAAAGCTATCCAGCGGCCTGCCGCCATTCCTACACTGAAGCAAGGTCATGAGCGCCAGCGCACAGCCCCGGCTTGCTGGCCGGCAACCCTCGTATCGCGGTGGGGTGCCCCGGGTGAAGACCTGGCCGTCCGGCGCCCGCCGGAGGGCAAGCGCGGCGCCTGTGCCGGCCCGGGCCGATGGCCCCGGACGGTGCTGTGCCCAGTCCCGACAGGAGCAACAATGTCCACTGCCTGGTCCTTCGAAACCCGCCAGATCCACGCCGGCCAGGAGCCCGACTCCGCCACCGGCGCCCGGTCCCTCCCGATCTACCAGACGACGTCGTTCGTGTTCCCAAGCGCCGAAAGTGCCGCGAACCGCTTCGCCCTCGCCGAACTTGCCCCCATCTACACCCGGATCGGCAACCCCACACAGGACGCGGTGGAACAGCGCGTGGCCAGCCTCGAAGGCKGCCTTGCTGCCCTGCTGCTCAGCTCCGGCCAGGCCGCCGAGACCTTCGCGATCCTCAACATCGCCGAGGCCGGCGACCACGTGGTCGCCAGCCCCAGTCTCTACGGCGGCACCTACAACCTGCTCGCCCACACGCTGAAGAAGTTCGGCATCTCCGTGACCTTCGTTGCGGACCCCGACAACCTGGACCAGTGGCGCGAGGCCGTCCGGCCCAACACGAAGCTGTTCTTCGGCGAAGTGGTCTCCAACCCCCGCCAGGACGTGCTGGACATCGAGGGCGTTTCCAAGGTGGCCCACGAGGCCGGCGTGCCCCTGATTGTCGACAACACCCTGTCCACCCCCTACCTCATCCGGCCGATCGAGTGGGGAGCGGACATCGTGGTCCATTCGGCCACCAAGTACCTCGGCGGCCACGGTGCCGCGATCGCCGGCGTGATCGTGGATTCGGGCAAGTTCGACTTCGGCAAGGACCCCGAGCGGTTCCCCGGCTTCAACACCCCGGACCCCACCTATAACGGACTGGTCTACGCCCGCGACCTCGGCGCCGGCGGCGCGCTCGGGGCCAACCTCGCCTACATCCTCAAGGCCCGGGTCCAGCTCCTGCGCGACCTCGGCTCCGCCGTGTCCCCGTTCAACGCCTTCCTCATCGCCCAGGGCATCGAGACCCTTAGCCTGCGCGTTGAACGCCACGTGGCCAACGCCACCAAGGTGGCCGAATGGCTGGAGGCGCGGGACGACGTCGAATCCGTCGCCTACGCCGGGCTGCCGTCCAGCCCCTGGTACGAGCGCGGGCGCAAGTACGGGCCCAAGGGGACCGGCGCCGTCGTCGCGTTCAACATCGCCGGGGGAGCGGAGGCCGGCAAACGCTTCGTCGATKCCCTTGAGCTGCACTCGCACGTCGCGAACATCGGCGACGTCCGCTCCCTCGTGATCCACCCGGCGTCGACCACCCACAGCCAGCTCTCGCCCGAGCAGCAGGCCGTGGCCGGCGTAAACCCCGGCCTGGTGCGGCTCTCGGTCGGCCTGGAACACATTGACGACATCCTCGCGGACCTCGACGCCGGATTCCGCGCGGCCAAGAGCGCCTAGCTGTACTCAGCCAAGAGGTTAGTTACATCTGCTGATGGGTGGTCGTCCTCCGAGGGCGCTGTGGTTGCGGCGGTGGTTGTAGAAGTCTAGCCAGCCGGTCAAGGCGTGTGTGCGGTGGTCGCTGGAGTTGTAGGCGTTCTTGT
>NZ_JBFTHK010000264.1:0-4583 GCF_056394205.1 Arthrobacter sp. 10T413_2
GTCCGGCAGCCCGAGGACGAGCTCACCGAGGCCTGAGCAGACTTGACCGGGCCGGCACCCCACCAAATACAGGCGCTCAAAATACAGGCGCACAAAATACAGACGCTCAAATGCCGCCACAAAGACCGAAGGCCCCGGACGAATGAGTCCAGGGCCTTCGGTCTTTCAGTGGAGGACATACGGGTCGAACGTATCGAGGCCACCCCAGTGGTGGATCCCCCTCGCATCTGGCTCAACGCCGGACGAGATATCGACTATACGTTGCCGTGCGGAGTTCGACAAAATCGGCCGCCGGCGGCGCTGCGCCCGATAGCCTTGCACCATGAGCCCTGCGCACCCTGAAAACTGGCCTGTACTTACTGTCAAAGGAACCGTCGACGGCGCCCTGCTGCGGGACGTCGCGGCCCTTGTCGCCGCCGCGGAAGAGTCCKACGGCAATCCGCCGCTCTCCGAACAGACCCTCGTAACGCTGCGCGCCGCCGATCCCGGCGAGCATTCGGTGCTGGCCCTGGCGCTGTACGCCGCGGACGACAAGTCCGACCCCGCGACGGCCCAGGACCTCGCCGGCGTCGCCGTCGTCATCGAAGAACCCGACGGAACCGGGGTCCTCGAGGTCGCGGTCCATCCCAGCTACCGCAACCAGGGCGTCGGMGACCGCCTGGTGGGRGAACTGAAGAACGTCCGCGGCTTCGCGGGCCTCAACGCCTGGTCGCACGGAAACCACGAGGCCGCCGCGGACCTSGCGGCCCGCTACGGCTACGGCGCCGTCCGCGAACTGTGGAAAATGCGGCTCATGACGGCGGCGKCGGAGCTGCCGGAGGCCGGGCTCCCGGACGGCGTCCGGCTCCGCACCTTCGTACCCGGCCGGGACGAGGACGCGTGGCTGGCCGCCAACAAGGCCGCCTTCGCCCATCACCCGGAGCAGGGCAACATGACGCGCGCCGACCTGGACGCCCGCATGGCCGAGCCGTGGTTTGATCCGGCAGGCTTCCTATTGGCCGTGGACCCGGCAGACCGGATCCTCGGGTTCCATTGGACCAAGGTGCACCCCCGGCACGGGGACCACCCGGCGATCGGGGAGGTCTATGTGGTGGGCGTGTCCCCGGAGGCCCAGGGTTCCGGCCTGGGCAAGGCCCTCACTGTTGCCGGCATCAAGCACCTGCAGGGCCTCGGGCTCCGGGCCGTCATGCTCTACGTCGACGCCGACAACGCCCCCGCCGTCGCGCTCTACCGCCGGCTCGGCTTCACCCGCTGGGATGTGGACGTCATGTACGCGCCGCTCCCGCAGCAGTAATCCCGCAGCCCTCATCGGCCCCGCGGACCGGCGTTAGTCACGTCGGCGGACTACGGGCCCGACCGGGMCGAAATCTGGGGCCATCGGGCCGTTATTGCTTGTAAGGTTGAACCTACATCGCGCCAGCATTGAGGAGACACCATGCCACGGGAAACTGCCCGGACATCCACGTCTGAACCCGCTACGCCGGAAAAKGGGGCGCGCCCGGTACGTGCCCGCTTTGGCTCCTCCGAAGTGCCGGCCTCGCGCGCCACCCAGGACCGGATCGACATTCCGGAGTTCGCGCCGAACCTGGAACCGGAAGGCGAAATCAGCCCGGACCGGTTCCTGGACCGGGAGCTGAGCTGGCTCGCCTTCAACGCCCGGGTCCTGGAACTGGCCGAGGACCCCAATCTGTACCTGCTGGAGCGGGTCAGCTTCCTGTCCATCTTCGYCTCCAACCTCGACGAGTTCTTCATGGTCCGGGTAGCCGGGCTGAAGCGGCGGATCGCCACGGGACTCGCCGTCCCCTCCCCCGCCGGGCTGAGCCCCATGCAGGTCCTGGAGCAGATCGGCGACGCGGCCCACCAGCTGCAGCAGCGCCACGCCCGGGTCTACGCCGAACAGATCAGGCCCGCTCTGGCCTACGAGCACATCCACCTGATGCACTGGGAGGAACTCGACTCCCAGGCCAAGGACCAGCTCAGCGCCATGTTCGCGGAAAAGGTATTCCCGATCCTGACCCCGTTGGCCGTGGATCCGGCCMACCCCTTCCCCTACATTTCCGGGCTGTCCCTGAACCTGGCCGTGGTGGTCCGCAACCCGGTCAGCGACAAGGAGCTCTTCGCACGTGTCAAGGTTCCTGACCAGCTGCCGCGCCTGATCTCCATCGACGGCCCCCGGGCCGGCGCCGTCCCGGGACGCGTGGCACGGTTCATCGCCCTCGAAGAGGTCATTGCCGTGCACCTGGACCAGCTGTTCGCCGGCATGGAGGTCCTGGAGCACCACACCTTCCGCGTGACCCGCAACGAGGACGTCGAGGTTGAAGAGGACGACGCCGAAAACCTCCTGCAGGCACTGGAGAAGGAACTCCTGCGCCGCCGGTTCGGCCCTCCCGTCCGGCTCGAGGTCACCAACGACATCAACCCGAACATCCGTGCCCTGCTGATCCGCGAGCTCGGCGTCGAGGAATCCGAGGTCTACTCCGTCCCGGCACCGCTGGACCTGCGCGGCCTCTCGGTCATTGCCGGGATCGACCGGGCGGACCTGCATTACCCGAAGCACGTCCCGCACACCTCGCGGCACCTCAACGAATCGGAGACGTCCAAGGCGGCCAACGTCTTTGCCGCCATGCGGCGCCGGGACATCCTCCTGCACCACCCCTATGACTCGTTCTCCACGTCCGTCCAGGCGTTCCTGGAACAGGCGGCCGCGGACCCGAAGGTCCAGGCCATCAAGCAGACCCTCTACCGCACGTCCGGGKACTCGCCGATTGTCGACGCCCTGATCGACGCCGCCGAATCCGGCAAGCAGGTCMTTGCCCTCGTGGAGATCAAGGCCCGCTTCGACGAACAGGCCAACATCTCGTGGGCCCGGAAACTCGAGCAGGCCGGCGTCCACGTGGTGTACGGCATCGTGGGCCTGAAGACCCACTGCAAGCTCTCGCTTGTGGTCCGCCAGGAAGTGGACGGCCTGCGCCGCTACTGCCACATCGGCACGGGCAACTACCACCCGCGCACAGCCCGGTACTACGAGGACCTGGGCCTGCTGACGTCCAACGAGCAGGTGGGCGAAGACCTCTCGAAGCTGTTCAATMAGCTTTCCGGCTACGCGCCGAAGTCCACGTTCAAACGGCTGCTCGTGGCGCCGCGCTCGGTCCGGTCCGGTCTGATCGACAGGATCGAAACCGAGATCAGGAACGCCAAGGCCGGCATCGCCGCCCGGGTCCAGATCAAGGTCAATTCGATGGTGGACGAGGCCATCATCGATTCGCTCTACCGCGCGTCCCAGGCCGGAGTGCCGGTGGACGTCATAGTCCGCGGCATCTGCTCCCTGCGTCCCGGCGTTCCGGGCCTGAGCGAGAACATCACGGTCCGCTCGGTGCTGGGCCGTTTCCTGGAGCACTCGCGCGTCTTCGCGTTCGCCAACGCCGGCGACCCCGTGGTGTACATCGGCTCGGCCGACATGATGCACCGCAACCTGGACCGCCGGGTGGAGGCCCTCGTGCAGCTCACGAGCGGCGACGACACGAGCTATGTCCTGGACCTGCTCAAACGCTACATGGATCMGGAAACCGCCAGCTGGCACTTGGACAAGCAGGGCGACTGGACCCGCCACCACCTCGCGGAAGACGGCCGGAACCTCGACGACGTCCAGTCCTGGCTGCTTGCCTMCCGCTCGCGTCAACGTTCGACCAGCCTGCGGTAKAGGCCGTGAGTGTGAGCAGCGATGCACTGGTTGCGGACCAGACGGACCAGCCCGGCGAGGCGGTTGCCGTCACGGCGGCCGGCGCCATTCCGTGGCGCCTCAATTCGGTAAACAAGGACCAGCTTGAGGTCCTGCTGATTCACCGCCCGCGGTATGACGACTGGTCCTKGCCAAAGGGAAAGATCGACCCCGGCGAGACCATTCCGGAATGCGCCGTCCGCGAGGTCTGGGAAGAAATCGGGCTCGTTGCTCCTCTCKGGATCCCGCTTCCGCCCATCCACTACCACGTGCCCGCCGGGCTGAAGGTGGTGCACTACTGGGCGGKCGACGTCAACGGCGCTGCGCTGGTGCCGGACGGCAAGGAAGTGGACAGCATCATGTGGTGTTCACCCGAAAAGGCCGCCMGGCTGCTGAGMAACCCCAGCGATGTMGAGCCGCTCGAGCATCTGGCCTCGGCCCATGCCCGCGGCGAACTCAAGACCTGGCCCCTGCTGGTGGTCCGCCACGCGAAGGCCAAGCCGCGCTCCTCCTGGAGCAAGGCCGAGGGTGACCGCCCGCTGGCCGCGACCGGCATGCGGCAGGCGCAGGCGGTGGGCCGGCTCCTGCAGGCCTGGAAGCCGGCGAGGATCGTCTCCAGCCCGTGGCTCCGGTGCGTGGCSACCATCGCTCCCTACGCGAAGGCGGCCGACGCCAAGGTGAAGCTCAACGAGGCTCTCACCGAGCACCGGCACGGCCGCAGCCCGCACAAGACTGCCGCCGCCGTCKAGGCGCTGTTCGACAAGCAGCGGGCCGTGGCCCTGTGCACGCACCGCCCGGCGCTGCCGACCGTCCTGAAACAACTCGAAAAACACATGAACTCCCGCCTCCGGGACGAACTGCCGTC
>NZ_JBFTHK010000265.1:0-4493 GCF_056394205.1 Arthrobacter sp. 10T413_2
GTCCCAGCCAGCTGATGAACTCACAAATTCACTCTAGTGTGCATCCCCATAGAATGGACAGATGACCCTCAGCGTTGCGCTTGGCCCCGACACACGGGAGAGCACCCAGACCGGAACGGTGACGTCCACMGACGTCCTGACCGCCCCGGACATCCCCTGGAACCTCGTGATCTGGAATGATCCCGTGAATCTGATGAGCTACGTAAGTTACGTCTTCCGCAGCTATTTCGGATACTCGGAGGCCAAGGCCAACAAGCTCATGATGGAGGTCCACAAGAAGGGCCGCTCGATCGTGGCGCACGGCAGCAAGGAACAGGTGGAGCAGCACGCGGTCGCCATGCACGGCTACGGCCTCTGGGCGACGGTGGAAAAAGCCACCGGCGGCAGCGGGAGCGGTTCAGGCAAAGGCAAGGGAAAACGTGGCTAAGGCATTCAAGTACGGGCTCAAGGGCATCAAGGGCTACCTGGAGCCGGCTGAACGGGAACTGCTGCGCAGCCTTTTTGCCGACGTCATCTCCATGCTCGAGCCGGCCGAGCGGGCCAACGAGGACCCGCTGGCCGCCCTGGTGGGACTGGACGCCGACGCCCGCGAGCCCTCGGACCGGGCCCTGCGCCGGCTGCTGCCGAACGTGATGAAGAACGACGACGACGCCTCCCTCGAGTTCCGCCGGYACACCGAGCGCTCGCTGCGCGAAAGCAAGATCGGCGCGTTGAAGGCGGCCGCCCTGAGCCTGGACAGGGAGGACCTTGTCCTGACCCCGGCCGACGCCCGGCACTGGGCCACGGCCCTCAACGATGTCCGGCTGGTCCTGGCCGAACGCCTCGACATCCGCGACGACGCCGACGCGGACAACGTCCACCTCATGCAGGACTGGTCCCAGGCCGAGGACGTGGAAAGCTACCTGGCCCTCGTATACAACTTCACCACGTGGCTGCAGGAGTCTCTGGTCCAGGCGATGGTGCACTCGCTCGATGCCCGGCGCTGAGCGCGGGCGTGTGACACATGAGACACGAGTTGCACGCCACAATGTGATGGCCGCCCCGCAGACGTTGTCCTATCCTCGAATAATCATGACTTCAGCATCGAGTATGGACCCGGCCGCAGCTGTTGCCGCGGACTCCCCAGCGAGCAATACCGCCACCGGCCCCACGGGCCACGAACCGGCATCGGAGCTGGGATCGCGCCCCATCGGGGTCTTCGATTCCGGCGTCGGCGGGCTCACGGTGGCCCGGTCGATCATCGACCAGCTGCCCAACGAATCCATCCTGTATGTCGGCGACACCGCCAACGGCCCCTACGGTCCCCTTCCCATCGCCGAAGTCCGCGCCAACGCCCTCGGCGTCATGGACGAGCTCGTGGACTCCGGCGTGAAGCTGCTGACCATTGCCTGCAACTCCGCCTCGGCCGCCGTGCTGCGCGATGCCCGGGAGCGGTACACGGCCCGGTACGGAATTCCGKTGATCGAAGTGATCCAGCCGGCGGTGCGTCGCGCCGTCGCGGCGACCCGCACGGGCCGGGTGGGCGTGATCGGGACCTCGGCCACCGTGGGGTCGCGCGCCTACGAGGACACCTTCGCGGCCGCCCCGGACCTGGAGATCACATCCGTGGCCTGCCCGGCGTTCGTGCCCTACGTGGAGGCCGGGATCACCACGGGGCCGGAACTGCTMGCCGTCGCCCGCGACTACCTGGCACCGCTCATAGCCGCCGGCGTGGACACCGTGGTGCTCGGCTGCACGCACTACCCGCTACTCACGGGCGTGATCTCCTTCGTCCTGGGCGAGGACGTCACGCTGGTCTCCAGCGCCGAGGAAACGGCCAAGGATGTCTACCGTGCCCTCGCCTCCCGCGGTCTCGAGCGCATGGACGCCGCGGCCCCAGAGCACAATTTCATTGCCACCGGGGATGCCGCCCAGTTCGAACACCTCGCCCGGCGCTTTCTCGGCCCCGAGGTCCTCAGCGTCCGCCACGTGGACCACGTCGCGGCGCAGTACCCCACCGGCAGCCTCGCCCGGATCACCCCGGAGATGATCGCCGCCGCCCAGGCCGGCACGGGCCGCCCGCGGATCTCCAACTTCGTGGGCGGAGCCKCGKGCGGGGGAACACTGCTGTGAAGCTGACCATCGTGGKCTGCACCGGGTCCTTCCCGGGACCCGGCTCGCCGGCGTCGTGCTATCTGCTGACCGCCAACGACGGCGAGCGKAACTGGAAGATCGTCCTGGACATCGGCAGCGGCGCGCTGGGCGCGATCCAGCGCTACACGGACCTGGAGGACATTGACGCGATCTTCCTGACCCACCTGCACCCGGACCACTGCATGGACCTGTGCGGCCTGCATGTGGCCGTGCGCTGGAAGCCGGGCGGCTGGGGCAAGGGCCGGATTCCGGTGTGGGGACCGGCCGCCACCGCCGACCGCATGGCCACCGCCTACGGCCTGGACCTGGATCCCKGGATGYACGAGGAATTCGACTTCAGCAACTGGTCCGAGCGCAAGCCGGTGACCATKGGCCCGTTCACCGTTACCCCCTACGCCGTCAACCACCCGGTGGAAGAGGCCTATGCGCTCCGGGTCGAGGTCACCGAACCGGACAAGGACGGCAACCCCGTCACCCGCGTCCTGAGCTACTCCGGCGACACCGACTCCTGCAGCGGGCTCGAGGACGCGGCCCGCGATGCCGACCTCTTCCTGTGCGAGGCGGCCTTCGAGGAGGGCCGCGACGACGCCATCAAGGACGTGCACCTGACCGGCAAGCGGGCCGGGGAGGCCGCCGTCGCCGCCGGTGCCCGGCGGCTGCTGCTGACGCACATCCCCGTCTGGACGTCCCCGACCACCGTCATGGCCGAGGCCAAGGAGGTCTTCGGTAAGGACGTCGCCGTCGCCGTCGCGGGTGTGCACTACACCGTTTAGACACCGGCACCGGTGAGACGCCGGCGCAGTTTCGACGCCGGCACAGCCGGGGCCGGGCAAGTCGATAAGCTAAAGACATGACTTCCCCAGCTCCTACTGTCCCCGTCATCCGCGCCGACGGCCGCACCGCCGATCAGCTGCGCCCGATCAGCATCACGCGMGGCTGGTCCAAGCAAGCCGAAGGATCGGCCCTGATCGAGTTCGGCAACACCCGCGTGCTGTGCACGGCCTCCCTGACGGAGGGCGTCCCGCGCTGGCTCAAGGGCGAGGGCCGCGGCTGGGTCACCGCCGAATACGCCATGCTTCCCCGGGCCACGAACACCCGATCCGACCGCGAATCGGTCAAGGGGAAAATCGGCGGCCGCACGCACGAGATCTCCCGGCTGATCGGCCGCTCACTGCGCTCCATCATCGACACCAAGGCCCTCGGCGAGATCACGATCGTGCTGGACTGCGACGTCCTGCAGGCCGACGGCGGCACCCGCACCGCGGCCATCACCGGCGCCTACGTGGCCCTCGCGGACGCCATCCGCTTTGCGCGCGAGAAGAAGATGATCGCCAAGAACGCCGAGCCCCTGATCGACACCATCGCCGCGGTGTCCGTCGGCATCATMGACGGCGTGCCGATGCTCGATCTGCCCTACGTCGAAGACGTGCGCGCCGAGACGGACATGAACGTCGTGGTGACCGGCTCCGGAAAATTCGTGGAAGTCCAGGGCACCGCCGAGGGCGCGCCCTTCGACCGCGACGAGCTGAACAAGCTCCTGGACCTGGCGCTGCTGGGCACGGAGCAGCTCGCCGCCATCCAGCGCGACACCCTGGCGGAAGCCCCGTGACGGAGGCGCCCTCCACGGACCTGGCGGATGCCGGCAGCACGGCGCCCCGGCTGGTCCTCGCCACCCATAACCAAGGCAAGCTGCGGGAACTCCGCGAGCTGTTGCGCGGCCAGGTGCCCGGACTCGACGTTGACACGCAGGTAGTGGATGCCGGCGCCGTCGGAGCCCCCGACGTCGCCGAGACCGGGGTGACCTTCGCCGAAAACTCGCTCCTGAAGGCGCGGGCCGTGGCGGCGGCCACCGGGCTCGTGGCAATCGCCGACGACTCCGGACTGTCCGTTGACGTGCTGGGCGGTGCGCCCGGGATCTTCTCAGCGCGCTGGTCCGGCCGGCACGGCGATGACGCCGCGAACCTGCAGTTGCTCCTGGCCCAGCTCGCCGACGTACCGGATGAGTACCGCGGGGCCGCGTTCGTCTGTGCCGCGGCCCTGGCGGTGCMCGGGTCCGCGCCCGAGGACGGCCGGGAAGTCGTGGAGTACGGACAGCTGGAAGGGATGCTCCTGCGCGAGCCGCGCGGAGAAGGCGGCTTCGGCTACGACCCCGTCCTGCAGCCGAGCGGACTGGACCGCAGCTGCGCCGAGCTCAGTTCCGAGGAGAAGAACGCCATCAGCCACCGGGGCCATGCCTTCCGTGCACTCCTCCCGGCCATCGTCGAAKCCCTGGCCGGGACGTAGGCCGCCGCGGCAGGTGCCGTGTGATGCCCGCTGAGGGCGTTGTGAGTGCTTAAAGCAAGAGAGGCGCCCCACACTGT
>NZ_JBFTHK010000266.1:0-4438 GCF_056394205.1 Arthrobacter sp. 10T413_2
GACTGCGACCTTGAGGCCTGGGCTGGTCTTCAGGTTGACCTTCATGTCATTGCCAACGTCGATCGCGACCGTGCCAGCTGGGCCCTGGGTCTCCGTGTTGCCGCTGGCGTTTCCAGCGCAACCAGCCAGAGCCAATAGAACCGCTGCTGATCCAACAGCCAGCATGGCTCGAGACTTCGTTGTACGCATAATTTTCCTTAATTTCTTGTACCGGCCCCAAAAAGGGCCGGGATGCTTGTAGTACGTCGTGGAGCTTMTTTGCTTCGCGAATCGTGATGGGGAAAAAGGCGGCGTTACTTMCKGGCGTGGTTCTCGTCAATGGAGCAGCCACATGTTATGAGTGCTTAATGGGGTKATAATCCGCTCGAGACAACGTGTGACGCGGGCCAAGCTCGAAAGCCGGTCGTCCAAGGGTCCCTGTCCCTCCCATAGGCTGGGCGAGCTGGGGCGTTAGCGTAGCTCGGCTGGCAGTTCTGAGATGGTTTCCTTCGTGATCGCAAAGGGACTCTTCGCAGTGCCGATGACCGAGTCATCCACGAATCGTGTGCCGGCGTCTCCGCGCTGGGCGGCGGCGATGGACTCCAGATTTACCTTCATCTGGTTATACGGAAAGAGCATCGTCGAGAGCTGAACGTTCCCGGCCTTAACCTGTTCGATCTGGAACTTCCCGAAGCMCTGGTCCACGATATGAACCTTCCCCGCCAGGCCTGCACCGTCTACGGCCTGGATGACACCCTGTGAAATATCGGGTGTGTATACCGACAGGATGAGTGTGGTATCAGGATGGCCCTGCAGGTAGGTCTGGGTCTTGTTATACGCGTCAGTCGTCGTGTAATCCGTGTAGATCTTGTCAACCGTGTAGTCGGGGTTGTCCTTCGCGAACTTCGCCATAGCGTCTTCCGCGACGCGTGTCTGCGAGGCTGTCGCCAGTCCAAAAACTGCAACAACCTTCTGCTTACCCGGGTTTGCCTTTGCGGCGGCGGCGAACCAGCCGTCAATGTACGCGCGGGTGTTGTTGCTGCCCACGAAGTTCAACGTGCCCGGAGCCCAGACCTCGTCAAGCGACTTACCGGTCTGGCTTGTACCGTACTCGCACAATGACGTGCCCGAAGCCGAGACAAGAATGTTGGCCTTGGGGAATTCTTCGGTGAGGACCTTGCAGACCACAGTGCCATCGAGCGCCTGCACGACCGCCGCGTCATAGTCCCCGGACTTCAGTGCGGTCTGCATCTGGTTGAGCTGCTTGCTAGGGTCGTAGCCCCCGTCGAACAGGGTCATGTCCATACCGAGCTTCGAGGCAGTCTCTTTCGCCGCGCGCTCCTGCTCCAACCCGTAAGCATTGGCCACACCCGGGATAAAAACGGCCACCTTTAGCCCTGGGCTGCTCTTCAGATTGACCGTCATGTCATTACCGACATMGATCGCGACCCTACCATCGGGGCCCTGGCTGCCCGTGCTACCACTGGCGTTTCCGGCGCAACCAGCCAGCGCCAGCAGCACCGCTGCTGATCCGGCAGCCAACATGACCCGCGACTTCGTTGTACGCATAATTCTCCTGCTTGCCTGTGCCGGCCCCAAAGCGAGCCGGGATGCATGTACGTCGCGAGCTTCTTTGCTTCGCGATCGTGATGGTACGCCGACGCTACTTCCATAAGAGACTGCTCGTCAAGGAAAAACTTACACATGATGGATGTGACTATCTTAATGAGGATGTTATTGTGAAGKCAACTCTATGGGTACCTCGCGGACTTTGACTTGGATGTCCGCGGCCTTCTTTCTTGTGCGTAACTGGTCTGCGGCAAAGAGGCGAGCTTGAATCGTTAGGATCGCTAGCGGACTGGCACAAGGTACCGGACAGCCCAGGTTCGTCATTYGTCAATGCGAGGGAGCATCATGACCGAGACCTTCACCACTTATCACCACTGTGGCGGCTTCCGCTTTGCCGTCCTCACCCTCAAGAATCGGGACTCCCGCCCTGCCGTCATGAGTCCGGCGTCCCTGGCCAATTTCGCGGCCGCCGTGCGGGGCGTCGACTTGTCCCGTGTKGATGCGGTTGCCGTGACAGGCACAGGTCCTGTGTTCTGTGCCGGTGCAGATCTGAAAAAGATGAAGGAGGCCGTCACTCCCGAACAGGCCGAGGACGTGGCCCGCCAGGGGCTTGACGCCTTTGGGCTCCTGGAGGCGCTTCCAGTGCCCACTTTTGCCTTCATCAACGGTATTGCGCTGGGTGGCGGCCTCGAACTGGCCCTGCACGCGGCCTATCGGACGGCCGCGGCTTCTGTCCGCGCACTGGGCTTTCCCGAGGTGCGCCTGGGCCTGATCCCGGGCTGGGGCGGCATCCGGCGCACTTTAGCTGTAGTTGGCCCGGAACTGACGGCCCGCCTGGTGATCACGGATTCACTCGCTGGCAAGAACCTATCAGCGGAGGTTGCCGCCGAGCTTGGCCTGATCGATGCTCTAGTCCCCGAGGACAATTTCTTAACCGCCTCGCTGGAGTTCGCTGCCAGCATCCTATCTGGCACCGCCCAGTCCCGAAATGCCGTGCGGTCCAGAGCCGGCGGACCTGCGTCCGGTATCGCCTCTGCCACCGAACTGGCAGCGTTGGAGGACTTCCGGTGCCAGCTCGATGCCCGTCTGCACCGTGCGGCCCCCGCACCTTACCGGGCCCTGGAACTGATMGCGGGCGCCGCCGCTGACAAGTCCGGTGAGGGCGACCCGGCCGCAGAAATTCGGGCCTTTCAAGAGCTGCTGCTTTCCGACGAGGCACGTGCCAGCATCTACGCCTTCCAGGTCACGCAGTCGCTGGCGAAGAAGCCCGCCGGACGCCCCGCCGTCGAACCTATGCCGGTTCGCACCGTCGGCGTGGTGGGAGCGGGGCTGATGGCGAGCCAGCTCGCCCTCGTCTTCGCGCAGGAGCTGCGCGTGCCGGTGCGGATCACGGACCTGTCGCAGGAGCGCGTAAATACAGCCTTGGGTTGGGTTACGGCTCAGCTCGATAAGCTCGTGGGCCGCGGGCAGTTGGACAATGAGGGCGCCGCGGCCATCCGGGCCCTCGTGACTGGTGGCACCGACAAGTCAGCGTTTGCCGACTGTGACGTGGTGATCGAGGCGGTCTTCGAGGAGCTGGACGTTAAGCGGGCGGTCTTCGCCGAGCTGGAGCCCATCCTCAGGCCGGATGCCTTGCTACTGACCAACACGTCCTCGTTGTCCATCAACGCAATGGGCGAGGCTCTCGCTAATCCCAGCAGGCTGATCGGCTTTCACTTCTTTAACCCTGTAGCCGTGCTGCCCCTGGTGGAAATCGTCACCACCCCGCAGACGGACCGGACCTCGCTCGCCACAGCGTTCGAACTGGCCCGACAGTTACGAAAAACGCCAGTGCTCGTCAGCGACACGGCCGGTTTCGTAGTCAACCGCGTGCTGACCCGGCTATTCAACGAAGTCCTGGCCCTGCTTGACGACGGCGCGGACCCGCACACCGTGGACCACGCCCTCGAACCGCTTGGCCTGCCCATGACGCCGCTGCAACTGCTCCAGTTCATCGGCCCGCGAGTCCAACTTCATATCTGCGAAACAATGCACCGCGCCTATCCGCAGCGGTTTGGCGTCAGCACCAGCCTATCCGCGCTGGTGGACGCGGGCCTCCCAGGGTATCTGTTCGACGGCGGAATTTTGCCTGCCGCGGYCTCACTGCTCCCTACGCCCACGGAGGCCGATTCAGACTCCGTGCGGGCGCGGATACTGTCTGCGCTTGCCGAAGAAGTTACAACAATGCTGGATGCGGGCGTGGTGGCCGGCCCGGAACAGATCGACCTATGCATGATCCTCGGTGCCAACTTCCCATTCCACAACGGAGGCCTGACCCCGCTGCTGGACCGGGAGACCGGCACCACCTTTCACCCGGGGCTGGCGGTGCCCGCTCCCGCATCCACTTAGCCCGCAAAACGCGGCCCCCTCCCCCAGCAGCAATCAGGTCCAAGAGTTCCGCCAGTTCACCTCGAAGGAGAACAATGAACCGCAGTACAGATGTCGTCGTCGTGGGCGCGGCCCGCACACCGCAGGGCAAGCTCATGGGCCAGCTCGCCCCACTGACCGCTGCTGAGCTCGGCGGTGCCGCGATCGCCGCAGCACTGGATAAGGCAGKGGTCCGGCCTGACGCCGTCGATGCGGTCATTATGGGCCACGTGCTCCAGGCCGGCGCCGGCCAGAATCCTGCCCGGCAGGCCGCCGTTGCGGGAGGCATCCCGCTAAACGCACACGCGACCACCATTAACAAGGTGTGCCTGTCCGGGCTGAGCGCGATCATTGAGGCAAGCCGGTTGTTGCGGCTGGGAGAAGCACAGGTCGTAGTAGCCGGTGGACAGGAATCCATGAGCAACGCGCCGCACTTGTTGGCAAGTTCCCGGGCTGGGCACCTTTACGGCGACGCAGCGCTTAT
>NZ_JBFTHK010000267.1:0-4433 GCF_056394205.1 Arthrobacter sp. 10T413_2
CGGCAAGGGGGAACGGCAAGGGGGAAACCGTCCTGGAGGTCCGGGACCTCAGCGTGGATTTCGGCGTGGACAAGAAATGGGTCCCGGCTGCGATCGGCCTGAACTACGAGGTGCGGGCCGGCGAAGTGCTGGCCATCGTGGGGGAGTMCGGCTCMGGAAAGAGTGCCAGTTCAATGGCGCTGCTGGGCCTGCTGCCCAGTAACAGCCGTGTGACCGGAAGTGTCAAGCTCGCCGGCCGGGAGCTGCTGGGAACCAATGAGGCCAATATCCGGGCCGTCCGCGGCAAGGACGTCGCGGTGATCTTCCAGGAGCCGATGACGGCCCTGAACCCGGTCTACACCGTGGGGTCGCAGATTGTGGAAACTGTGCGCCTGCACAACGAGGTTTCCCCTGAAGAAGCGCGGCTCAAGGCCCTGCGCATGCTGGAACTTGTCGAACTKCCCGATCCCGAGAAGGCCTTCCGGTCTTACCCGCACCAGCTTTCCGGCGGTCAGCGGCAGCGCGCCATGATCGCGCAGTCACTCTCCTGCGATCCGAAGCTGCTGATCGCCGACGAGCCCACCACGGCCCTCGACGTCACCGTCCAGGCCGAAATCCTGGACCTCATGCGCAACCTGCGCAACAAGCTGGACAGCGCCATTGTGYTCATCACGCACGACATGGGCGTGGTGGCCGACCTCGCCGACCGGATCGCCGTCATGCGCCGGGGACTCATCGTGGAGACGGGCACCGCGGCGCAGATCTTCCACAACCCGCAGCACGAATACACCCAGGCCCTGCTGGCCGCGGTCCCGCACCTGGGCCAGGGCGGTTCGGATTCGGTGTCGGACGTCGATGTCACTGCCGCCCTCGCCGCCGCCACCCACGCCGAGATCCTCTCCATCCCGGAAGACGAGCTGATCCGGCGGGAGCGGGAGAACGCCGCTGCCCTGGCCGCGGCCGAGGCCGCCAAGCCAAAAGGTGAGCCGGTACTGGAACTCACCGACGTCGCCATCGAATACCCCAAGCAGGGCCGGGTGCCGGCCTTCCGGGCTGTGGAGGGCGCCAACCTGGTCATCTACCCCGGGCAGGTGGTCGGCCTGGTCGGCGAGTCGGGCTCGGGCAAGACCACCATCGGCCGGGCCGCCGTCGGCCTGCTGCCGGTGGCGGCGGGCACCATGCGGGTCGTCGGCCAGGACATTTCCGCCGCCAAGAGGAACGGCCGGCAGCTCCACGAGATGCGCCGGCATGTCGGCATGGTGTTCCAGGACCCGTCCTCGTCCCTGAACCCCAGGCTTCCCATCGGGGAAAGCATCGGCGAGCCGATGTTMCTCGCAGGCGTCGCGAAGGGCKCCGAGCTGCAGCACCGGATCGAGGCGCTCCTGGACCAGGTCGAGCTTCCGCGGGACTACCGCAACCGCTACCCGCACGAACTCTCCGGCGGCCAGAAACAGCGCGTCGGGATCGCGCGCGCCCTCTCGCTCAAGCCGAAGCTCATGGTCGCCGACGAGCCCACCTCGGCCCTGGACGTCTCCGTCCAGGCCAAGGTGCTCGATCTCTTCCAGAACCTGCAGAAGGAACTGGGCTTCGCCTGCCTCTTCKTCACCCACGACCTCGCCGTGGTGGACGTGCTCGCGGACCGGATCTGCGTGATGCAGCGCGGCAGGATCGTCGAACAGGGGACCCGGGACCAGATCCTGCGCAACCCCCAGGAGCCCTACACCCAGCGGCTTCTGGCCGCGGTTCCGCTGCCGGATCCGGACAAGCAGCGCGAGCGCCGCGAGCTGCGCGCGCAGCTGCTGTCGGGGGCCAGCTAAGGTGTGCCCCGGGGGCTGAAAGCCGCCCGTTTCGAGTTAATCCGGAGTAACCCGGATCACAGTTCGGGCGAATACTACCAGCCGGTAGGGTGTGACTTGAAATACTTTGCGCGTGACGCTAGCAGTCATGAGGTTGTCGGATCACGGTTTGGCAACGGAGTTCCAACATTTGGACATTTTGGGGCTAGGCTACTTCCTTATGTAGGCCACGTCACAGGGGATACCCCTGTGCCTGCCTTCGGGGAAGCATAAGTTTTTCCCTCACGAACTCCCACAACTCATAGGAGGCGGAATGCGTTTTTCGCGCACTTCCAAAGCACTGGGCATGGTGGCTATCGCCGCCCTCGCCCTGACCGGATGCGGTGCCAGCGGCTCCGCAACCGGTAGCGGCAGTACCGGCGGCGACACCAGCAAAGTGATCCTCGCCGACGGCTCCGAACCCCAGCGTCCCCTGATGCCGGCCGACACCAACGAGGTCGGCGGCGGCAAGGTCATCGACATGATCTTCKCGGGTCTGGTCAGCTACGACCCCAGCGGCAAGCCGGTMAACGAGCTCGCCGAGTCCATCGAGGGCAAGGACGGCCAGCACTTCACCATCAAGATCAAGAAGGACCAGAAGTTCACGAACGGCGAGGCCATCACGGCCAAGACCTTCGTCGATTCCTGGAACTTCGGGGCCGCAGCAAAGAACGCACAGCTCAGCGGAGGGTTCTTCGAAAGCATCAAGGGCTACGACGAGGCCAGCGCAGAAGGCTCCACCGTCGACACCATGTCCKGCCTGAAGGTCGTTGACGATCAGACGTTCACCGTCGAACTGAAGCAGCCGGAATCCGACTGGCCGCTTCGCCTGGGCTACACCGCGTTTGTTCCGGTTCCCTCCGGCGCCCTGAAGGACCCGAAGGGCTTYGGCGAGAAGCCGGTCGGCAACGGCCCCTACAAGCTTGCGGACGGCGGCTGGCAGCACAACGTGCAGATCCAGCTCGTTCCGAACCCGGACTACAACGGACCGCGCAAGGCCAAGAACGCCGGCGTGACCTTCAAGATCTTCCAGAACGACGACGCCGCCTACCAGGACCTGCTGTCCAACAACCTGGACATCCTGCAGACCATCCCGACCAGCGCGCTGAAGAACTTCAAGTCTGACCTCGGCGACCGCACCATCAACAAGCCGTACGCCGGCAACCAGACCATCGCCATCCCGGAATACCTGCCGGAATGGAGCGGCGACGCCGGAAAGCTCCGCCGCCAGGCGATCTCCATGGCGATCAACCGCGACGAGATCACCAAGGTGATCTTCAACGGTGCACGCCAGCCCGCCAAGGACTTCACCGCTCCCGTGCTTGACGGCTACAGCGACACGATTCCGGGTGCTGACAACCTGAAGTTTGACGCCACCAAGGCCAAGGAAGCTTGGGCCAAGGCCGACGCCATCCAGAAGTGGGACCCCAACGAGACCTTCACCATCGCMTATAACGCCGACAAGGGCGGACACAAGGCCTGGGTTGAGGCTGTTGTCAACCAGCTCAAGAACACCCTCGGCATCAAGGTTGAAGGCAAGCCGTACGCCACTTTCAAGGAAGCCCGCAACGACGCCACCGCCAAGACCCTCACCGGCTCCATCCGCGCCGGCTGGCAGGCAGACTACCCGTCGCTGTACAACTTCCTCGGCCCGATCTACAAGACCGGAGCCGGCTCCAACGACGCCAACTACGCGAACCCGACGTTCGACAAGGCCGTCGCCGACGGCCTGAACGCCTCGACCGTCGGCGACGGCAACAAGGCCATGAACAAGGCCCAGGAAATCCTCCTGAACGACCTCCCCGCCATCCCCCTGTGGTACCAGGTTGCCCAGGGCGGCTGGAGCGACAAGGTCACCAACGTTGACTACGGCTGGGACGGCGTCCCGCTGTACTACAACATCACCGGTAAGTAACACCTAAGCGACGGCGGGGGCCGCCCACACCGGGGCCTCCGCCGTCGTCGTGCTTTTCGCACGCCTCATTTTTCTTGATGCCCGACTCTTCGGGCGAACTTTTCGCAGCCCTGCCGCCGTGAGCGAACCGGCGCCGGCCTGCATCCATAGTGAAAAGGTTCTTTGATGAACAACTCCGCCGCATCCCTGGACAGGATGCCTGCCAACGAGGGTGTGACTCGCTGATGTCGATCTACATCCTCAAGCGTTTCCTGCAACTGATTCCCGTCTTCCTGGGCGCAACACTGCTGGTGTACTTCCTGGTCTTCAGCCTGCCCGGCGACCCCATCGTGGCACTGTTCGGCGACAAGCCGGTCAACGAGGCCGTGGCGGCCAAGCTGCGGATGCAGTACCACCTGGACCAGCCGTTCTGGATGCAATACCTGCTCTACCTCAAGAGCATCTTCACGTTCGACCTCGGCCAGGATTTCTCCGGCCGCMCCATCGCCGCCGTGCTCGGCGAGGTCTTCCCCGTCACGGCGCGGCTGGCCATCATGGCGCTGATCTTCGAGGGTGTCTTCGGCATCGTCTTCGGCCTCATCGCGGGCCTGCGCAAGGGCAAGTTCTTTGACGCCACGGTKCTGGTCKCCTCCCTGATCGTGATCGGCATCCCKATCTTCGTCCTCGGCTTCCTGCTGCAGTTCACCGTCGGCGTCCAGCTGGGC
>NZ_JBFTHK010000268.1:0-4431 GCF_056394205.1 Arthrobacter sp. 10T413_2
GGTCACGGCAAAGACGGGGACAGGATCGTAGGCCGGCAGCTGGAGCGGCTCACCGCTGCGCAGGTCGAACTGGGAACCGTGGCCCCAGCACTCKATCTTGCAGCCTTCCACCTCACCTTCGGAAAGGGAGATGTCCGCATGCGAGCAGGTGTCGCCGATGGCGTGGATCTCGCCCATCGAGTCTTTCACGATCGCAACGGGGTAGTCATCGATCAGGATCCGCAGTGCCTGCTTGACCTGGATCTCGCTGGCGTTGCAGACAAGCTCGCCCTTTGGCTGTTCAGTCATTAATCTTCCCTGTGCTGTGCTGGCTAATGATTCGTTGCCGCGAGTTCGCGCTCGACAGCGTCCGTGAGGCGCTCTTCGATGGCAGGAACCTTGATCTGCTGGATGATCTCGTTCAGGAAGCCGCGGACCACCAGACGGCGGGCCACCTCTTCCGGAATGCCGCGGGCCATCAGGTAGAACAGGTGCTGGTCGTCGAACCGTCCGGTGGCGCTGGCGTGGCCGGCGCCGGCGATCAGGCCGGTCTCGATCTCAAGGTTGGGCACGGAGTCCGCGCGGGCGCCGTCGGTCAGGACCAGGTTGCGGTTGGCCTCGTAGGTGTCGGTGCCTTCTGCCTCCTTGCGGATCAGAACGTCACCAACCCACACGGTGTGCGCATTGCGGCCCTGCAGGGCACCCTTGTACAGGACGTTGGACTTGCAGTTGGGCACCGAGTGGTCCACGAACAGGCGCTGTTCCAGGTGCTGGCCGGCGTCGGCGAAGTACAGGCCGAACAGTTCCACTTCGGCGCCCGGGGCGGTGAAGCGTGCCGACGGCGTGACGCGCACGAGGTCGCCGCCGAGGCTGACGACGATGTGCTTGAACTTGGCGTCCCGGCCGAGCTTGGCCTGCTGGGAGGAGGCGTGCACGGMGTCGTCGTTCCATTCCTGGAGCGAGATGACGGTGAGCTGCGCGCCGTCCCCGACGACGATCTCGATGTTTTCCGAGACGACGGCGGTGCCCTGGTGGTCCAGGACCACGACGGCCTTGGAGAAGTTTTCGGCGACGATCACGACGTGCTGCGCGGAGGCTTCGGTGCCCTGGCCGGTCAGCAGGACGCTGACCTCGCCGTCGACCTGGACCTCGGCGGGAACCGTGATGACGGTGGCCTCGGTGAAGTTCTCCCAGGCGTTCGCGGACACACGGTCCTCGGGGATGGCGGCGGAGCCGATCCGGCGGTCGTCGCGGCCGACGGTCTCCACCGTGACGCTGTCCGGGGCGGTGACGCTCACGGACGGGGCGGCGCCGTTGAGGACCGCGGTGTGCAGGCCGCGGAGGCGCTTGAGCGGGGTGAACCGCCAGTCCTCTTCCATGCCGGTCAGCGGCTTGAAGTCAGCCAGCTTGTAGGAGGTCAGCCGGCCGGCGCGTGAGCTGTCCGGAATGCCGACGCCGCCACCGTGGGAGTGGCGCTTGACGGCCTCGCCGGCCAGCGGCGCCTTGGACTCCGCGGCGTTCAGCGGTGAGAGGCTCTCGCCTTCCTCGGTGAAACCGTTGATGAACGGCTGGGCTGACGGCGCGCCGATGCGGGCCTTTTCAGTAGTGATGTCAGTCATTAACCGACCGATCCTTCCATCTGCAGTTMAATCAGGCGGTTCAGCTCAAGGGCGTATTCCATCGGCAGCTCACGGGCAATCGGCTCGATGAAGCCGCGGACGATCATCGCCATGGMCTCGTCTTCGCGCATGCCGCGGGACATCAGGTAGAACAGTTGCTCTTCGCTGACGCGCGAGACCGTGGCCTCGTGGCCCATGGTGACGTCGTCCTCGCGGATGTCGATGTACGGGTAGGTGTCCGAGCGGCTGATGGTGTCCACCAGCAGGGCGTCACAGCGGACCGTGTTGGCCGAGTGCTTGGCGCCTTCACGGACCTGGACCAGGCCGCGGTAGGCTGCACGGCCGCCGCCACGGGCGACKGACTTGGAGATGATCGAGCTCTTGGTGTTCGGCGCGATGTGGACCATCTTGGAGCCGGTGTCCTGGTGCTGGCCTTCGCCGGCGAACGCGATGGACAGAGTCTCGCCCTTGGCGCCCTCGCCCACGAGGTAGACGGCCGGATACTTCATGGTGACCTTGGAACCGATGTTGCCATCGATCCACTCCATGGTGGCGCCCTCTTCGCAGATGGCGCGCTTGGTGACCAGGTTGTACACGTTGGTGGACCAGTTCTGGATGGTCGTGTAGCGGACGCGGGCGCCCTTCTTCACGATGATCTCCACGACGGCGGAGTGCAGCGAGTCCGAGGTGTAGATCGGCGCGGTGCAGCCTTCGATGTAGTGGACGTAGGAGTCCTCGTCGGCGATGATCAGGGTGCGCTCGAACTGGCCCATGTTTTCGGTGTTGATCCGGAAATAGGCCTGCAGCGGAATGTCCACGTGGACGCCCTTGGGCACGTACACGAAGGACCCGCCGGACCAGACGGCCGTGTTGAGCGAGGCGAACTTGTTGTCGCCCACCGGGATGATCGTGCCGAAGTATTCCTGGAAGATCTCCGGGTGCTCGCGCAGCGCGGTGTCGGTGTCCAGGAAGATGACGCCCTGGGCTTCGAGGTCCTCACGGATCTGGTGGTACACCACCTCGGATTCGTACTGGGCCGCCACGCCGGAGACCAGGCGGCTGCGCTCGGCTTCCGGGATGCCGAGCTTCTCGTACGTGTTCCGGATGTCCTCGGGAAGGTCTTCCCAGGTGGCGGCCTGCTTCTCGGTGGAGCGCACGAAGTACTTGATGTTGTCGAAGTCGATGCCGGAGAGGTCCGCACCCCATGTGGGCATGGGCTTGCGGTCGAAGTACTTCAGGCCCTTGAGGCGCAGGTCCAGCATCCATTCCGGCTCGCTCTTCTTAGCCGAGATGTCGCGGACAACGTCTTCATTGATGCCGCGGCGAGCGTTGGCTCCGACGTCGTTCTTGTCGGCCCAGCCGTACTCGTAGGTGCCGATTCCGTGGAGCTCGGGATTCTTTTCCAGAATCTCCGAAATCACAGTAGAGTCAGCAACCTTCTTCTCTGATAGTTGGTCCGTCATCACGGCCTTTCTTGCAGATGGTTGGATACTTCGTCCGGGGTACCCGGGGCTGCGGGACTGGAAGCCCCGACGGCGGCCGGACGGCCCGTAGGTATGTGGGTGGTGCAGACATGCCCGCCGCGCGCGAGAGTCGACAGCCGGCGCACATCGACGCCGACCAGCCGGGAGAACACTTCGGTCTCCACATCGCAGAACACGGGGAACTGGGCCGCCAGGTGCTGGATGGGGCAGTGCCCCTGGCAGAGCTGGACGCTGGACAGGGCGGCCGGAAGCGGCGCCTTGGCTTCAATCGACTGCGCCGAGGCCACKAAACCGTCGCGGCTCAGCGCCTCGGAGAGGGCCCGGGCCCGGGCCGTGATGTCCGGTCCGGCCTGTTCGATCCCGGGTGCGTAGCGGCGTTCCATGTCGGCGAACCGTTCGACGGCGAACTGCCGGACCGCCTMGGGGCCGGCGGCCTCGCCCAGGCGGCGCAACGCCACGGTGGCGATGTCGAGGTAGTCGTTGCCAAGCGTCGACTGGCCCTGGGAGCTCAGGACATAGCGGCGGGCGGGACGTCCCGCGCCGGCRCCGGCACGGGCAGCCCGCTTGACCTCAATCACGCCGCTGCGCGAGAGGTGGTCGAGGTGGCGGCGGACGGCGGCAGGGGTGAAGCCCAAGAGGTCGCCGAGTTCGGCGGCGCTGATGGGTCMATGCTCCAGCACGGCGTTGAGGACGCGGTCACGCGTGCGCTCTTCGGCGTCGTGGGTCTGGCTGCCGGCGCCCGCGGGAACGACGTCGGGAAGCTCATCCGGGACGACGGCCACGTGCGCCCGGGCGGATCCGAGGCGAGCAGTGCCGCGGCCGGACCGGGCAACCGGCGCAGCGGCTCCAGACACGGCGGCTCCAGACACAGAGGGACTCATGGAATACACAACACAATCATGTCGTAATTTACTCCGTCGATCCAGTAAGGCATGGCTTGCCTGCAGTTGGCGCCCGTTCCGGGGGAACGCCGTACTACATCGCGTAGAATGCTGTGGTGCGATCTCCCGAATCCCCCGTTCTGACCATCAGCGGGCTCGTCAAGGATGTTGGTCCACTGCCCACCCTCGACGGCAAGATGCTGCGCGTGGTCAGCGGCMTTTCCMTCGTTGCCGAACGCGGCCAGGTAACAGCCCTGCTCGGCGCCAACGGCGCCGGCAAGACCACCACCATCGAATGCGCCCAGGGGCTGCAGAAGCGGACCTCCGGCACMATCAGCCTGCTCGGCCAGGATCCGGACACTGCCGGCGCCGGCCTCCGCGCGCGCGTCGGTGTCATGCTGCAGGACGGCGGTCTGCCGCCGTCGGCCCGTCCCATCCCCCTGCTGCGGCACATTGCCGGCATGTACC
>NZ_JBFTHK010000269.1:0-4377 GCF_056394205.1 Arthrobacter sp. 10T413_2
GGTGGTGGTTTCAGACATGCGTTATTGCTCGATTCAGTGGTGAAGTCAGCTGTGGTATCGCGACATTTCCAACCGGAACGCACGACGGATACGCCCTTTCGACACAGGGCACCTGATACAAGTCTAAGGGCTAGGCTATTTATTGGCCTAAAATGCGAACGTCCGATGATCCGGCGGCCGACCCTGCCGAGGTGGACTGCGCCGGAAGGACACACGAAAGTTGATTGTTACCTGTGAGTAAAGTCACTGGATTTTCCCGCTCCCATACCCCATCATTGCTCTCATAGCAGCAAGCAAGCCCGGAGACATTCATGCGAAACGCCTCGGCTCTGTCCCGCTTTGTCGCAACGATGATCGCCGTAGGCGTAGTTCTTGGCGGCTGCGGGCAGGCTTCTTCCTCACCTGCGTCCGACGCGGGCACTTCCGCTGCGCCACGGGCGGCCGGCCAGGCCGGTGGCGCAGCCAACGGCGCCGGCGTGCCGGTGGCTGCAGGCTCGCCGGGAAAGACACGGGCCGGTTCCGGAATCAATCCCGCAGACTTGGCCGGCGGTTCGATCTACCGCAATCCTGCCAACGGCCGCGACGAGGTGATCGTCAAGGACACCAGCAACACCGCCGTATTGATTGGTGACTCCCAATCGGAGCCGTCCTTCGGCTGGCCCAGGCAGGGCCTGGCCGCGGCGGGGTACAAGGTCTTCTTCTGCGGCCGGGGCGGCACCGGTTACGTGGCGTCGAACGGCAAGACCGGCAATTACATTGACGCGCTCCAGCGCGGTGACTGGAAGCTCCCGTACGGCACCCCTCCCCTGGTGGTGATTGAAGGCGGCGGAAACGACGCCGCACGCGGCGCCACGGACTCGCAGATCGTCGCCAATGCCGAGCGGCTGATCGCCAGCATCCGTCAGCGCTATCCCGCGGCGCGGATGCTCATGGTMGGCACGCTCGCGCGCGGCGCCAGCTTCGGCGGAGGACGCCGGAGCCAGGTGGACACGCTGCTGGGGACCGTGGCAAGCCGGCACGGTCTGCCGTTCGTCAGCGCCGGAGACTGGCTCACCCGCTACAACCTCACGGGTTCGATGGCGGACGGAGTTCACCTGAACAGGCAGGGCCATGCGGCCCTCGGCGCCGTCTTCGGCCAGCGKCTTGAGTCCATGGGACTTGAATACCAGGACGCCGGCCTCGTCTCCGGTTTGGCCCACTAACGCCGGCCCGGTCAGGCCGGCCCGGACCCGCAAGCAGCAAGCCGCAAGAAGTAAGGGAACCTGCACGACAAAGGAGCCGGTGCGCGCCCTTGCGGGCGAACACCGGCTCCTTTGTTGTYGCGGATTTACAGGCCTACTTGCTGTTACAGGCGCACTTGGTGTTGCAGGCCTGCTGTTACCAGGCGCATCTGCTGCCAGGACCTGTCAGCCGTGTTAAAGGCTCACGCGACTTCCGGAGGCAGCATGAGGCCGGCGCCGGGGATCGCGTTGAGCAGCGCCTTGGTGTAGTCCTGCTGCGGCGATTCGAAGACGTCGTCCGTGGACCCGGTCTCCACCAGCTTGCCCTTCTGCATGACGCACACGTGGTCGGCGATCTGCCGGACCACTGCGAGGTCGTGGGTGATKAACAGGTAGGTCAGGCCGAGCCGGGACTGGAGTTCGGCGAGCAGGTTCAGCACCTGGGCCTGTACCAGCACGTCCAGTGCCGAGACAGCCTCGTCACAGATGATCACTTCGGGGTCCAGGGCCAGGGCACGGGCGATCGCGACGCGCTGKCGCTGGCCGCCGGAKAGCTCGTTCGGATACCGCTGCATCGTGGACTGCGGCAGCGCCACCTGGTCCAGCAGTTCCCGGACCTTCTTCTCGCGGCTGGCCTTGTCCCCGATTTTGTGGGTCCGCAGCGGTTCCTCGATGGTCCTGAAGATGTTGTACATCGGGTCGAGGGAACCGTACGGGTCCTGGAAGATCGGCTGCACGCGGCGCCGGAAGGCGAAGATCTCCTTGCTGTTCAGCGTGGAGGTGTCCACGCCGTCGAAGATGATCTTGCCTGAGGTCGGCGTCAGGAGGTTCAGGACCATCTGGGCCACCGTGGACTTGCCGGACCCCKACTCCCCGACGATCGCCGTCGTGGTTCCCCGCTTGACGCTGAAGGAGACGTCGTCGACGGCGGTGAAGTCGGTGGACTTGCCCAGGCCCGAGCGCAGCTTGAAGACCTTCCTGAGGTTCTGGATCTGCAGGACTTCGTCGCTCTTGGARGGCTCAACCACGCCGGTTTCGGTGGGGGCAAGCATGTCGTCCGTTTCCACGCCCAGTTCCTTGGCGGCCTGGATGCGCCGGGACGCCAGCGACGGCGCCGAGGCGACCAGCCGCTGGGTGTACGGGTGCTGGGGGTTCTGCAGCAGCTCCAGCGACGGTCCGGATTCGACCACCTGGCCGCGGTACATGACCACCACCTGGTCGGCGCGCTCGGCGGCGAGGCCGAGATCGTGCGTGATCAGGAGCACCGCGGTGCCCAGCTCCGTGGTCATCTTGTCCAGGTGATCAAGGATCTGGCGCTGCACGGTGACGTCGAGCGCCGAGGTGGGCTCGTCCGCGATGAGCAGCCGGGGCTGGCAGGAGAGCCCGATGGCGATGAGCGCGCGCTGGCGCATGCCGCCGGAGAACTCGTGCGGGTACTGCTTGGCCMGGCTGGCGGCGTCCGGAAGCCCTGCCTGGGACAGGACCTTCGCGACGTCGTCGGTTCCGCTGGGCAGGCCGTTGGCCTTCAACGTCTCGCGGACCTGGTCGCCGATCTTCCACACCGGGTTCAGGTTGGACATCGGGTCCTGCGGGACCATGCCGATGCTGTTGCCGCGGAGTTCGATCATCCGCTTTTCGCTGGCGTTGGAGATGTCTTCACCGTCGAACAGGATCTGCCCGGCCGCGACGCGGCCGTTGCCCGGGAGCAGGCCGATCGCGGCCAGCGCGGTGGTGGACTTGCCGGAACCCGACTCGCCCACAATCGCGACAGTTTCGCCCGGCATGATGGTGAGGTGGGCATTCCGAACGGCGTTGACCTCGCCGTTGCTGGTGGTGAAGCCGATTGCCAGGTCTTTGATTTCAAGAAGCGGGAGCTCAGTGGCGTAGTCCGCTTCCTGGAGTTCAACAGAGGCGCTCATKGTGTCCCCTTTCATCGCTTGCGGGCTTTGGGATMGAGGGCATCACGCAGGGCATCGCCCAGCATGATGAAGCTCAGGACGGTGATGGACAGCGCGATGGCCGGGTAGAGCAGCGGCATCGGGTTGGACCGCAGTGAAGCCTGCGCCGCCTGGATGTCGTTGCCCCAGGACATGACGCTGGGCGGCAGCCMGATGCCGAGGAAGGACAGCGTGGATTCGGCCACGATGAACGTGCCCAGGGAAATGGTGGCCACAACGATGATCGGAGCCAGCGAGTTCGGCAGGACGTGGCGCATGAGGGCGCCGAGCTTCGAGACGCCMAGCGAGCGGGCGGCCGTGACGAAGTCGGCGTTGCGGACTTCGATGACCGCGCCGCGGGTGATGCGGGCAATCTGCGGCCAGCCGAAGACGACCAGAATGAGTACCAGGGTCCAGACCGTCCGGTTCGCGCGGAACATCGGCAGCTGCATGAGCACGATCGCGCCCAGGATCAGGGGCAKGGCGAAGAAGATGTCATTGATGCGGGCCAGGACGGAGTCGACCCAGCCGCCGTAGTAGCCGGCCACGGCACCCATGATGCCGCCGATCAGCAGCACACCGATGGTGGTGAAGAGGCCCACTGTCACCGAGGAGCGCGTGCCGAAGATGACGCGGGCGTAGACGTCGCAGCCCTGCTGGGTAAAGCCCAGGGGGTGGCCCGCGGCGGGGCCGGCGTCGGAGTTGGCCAGCTGGCACGCCTCCGAGGTCGGGTCGATCGGCGAGAAGAGTCCCGGGAACAGCGAGACCGCAACGACCACCAGGATCAGGAACGCAGAGATGAGGAAGAGCGGCTGCTTGCGCAGGTTCTTCCAGGCCTCGCCCCAAAGGCTCAGCGGTGCGGTTTCGTCCTTGACCCGGTCCGTCACCTGGAGCGGGGTCTCAGAGACGTCGGCCACGAAGTGCTCGATCCGGCGGCCCGGACGGGTGGCAACGGCGTGCCGTGCGGTGGAGTTCTCAGGAGTCATAGCGGATCCTCGGGTCAAGCCAGGCGTAAAGCAGGTCAACGAGCAGATTGGACAGGCAGTAGATCAGCACCAGGACGGTGACAATCGAGACCACGGTGGGGCCTTCACCCGACAGCACGKCCCGGTAAAGCCGGTTGCCCACGCCCGGGACGTTGAAAATGCCTTCTGTAACGATCGCGCCGCCCATCAGGGCGCCGAGGTCGGCGCCCAGGAACGTGATGACGGGAATCAGGG
>NZ_JBFTHK010000270.1:0-4305 GCF_056394205.1 Arthrobacter sp. 10T413_2
GCCATGAGTACGGTCGCAGCGCCCATACCTCGGGCCGCAGGGTCTGTAATGACCCGCTTGACCTCCCATTCCCCATTCAACCGGCGGAGAGCGCCGTGCCCTATGGCTTCACCTACGGTATTAAGTACCAGGACGTTGGCAATGAAATCTTGCGGTGGTACGGAGAGCGCTTTCTGCGCTGCTTCGGAAAGATGAKGTTCTACTTCGGTAGCGTATCGGGCGAGAAGCTCGTCTGTTAACAGATCCCGCAGACGGGCTGCTCTGGGGTCTTCAAAGTCAACTATCTCCAGTGTCACTGCTGCCGGCTTGCCGGACATTTATCTCCTCTTGAGGTATGTCTAATTGAAATTCCTTAGTTCGTGCGGCCGCTACAGAGGACGACCGCGGGATGTCCCGTCGTCGCCCTTCCGGCTTGTCGTTACTGGTCGACCGGGATGGCGTCGGCCGTAGACACCAGCGGTCCCAGCATCAGACTCCCCACTCTGAATTCCTCACCGCATTCCGCGCAGGTCAGCACCGGTTGCAGGTCGGCCCCGCAACTGTGCCGGTAGGAGGCGCGGGGCGTCTCGTCGTGCATCCAGGTGCTGCTCCACGCCGCGAGTGAGATGAGGATGGGAGCAACTTCGGCCCCGGAAGTTGTGAGGTGGTACTCATAGCGCGGGGGGTGCTCCGAATATTGGACGCGCTCAATYACGCCGTGGTTTTCCAGCGTCCGCAKCCGGTTTGTCAGGATGTCGCGTGATGCGCCTGTATTACGGGCTATCTGGTCGAACCGATGAACATCCAAGGACATCTCCCGAAGGGCCAGCAACGCCCACCGCTCCCCCAGTACCTCGAGCCCTGCTGCGATGAAACATGCCCTGKGCGCATCTCTGGCTGTATCCGTTGGTGTCATGACTTACCTGCTTTCAGTGCTTTCTGTAAGTATACAGGTGAGTTTGAAAATCCAACCGACTCCGCTAACCTTACTTTCGAAGGCAGCGGCAACCGCGTCGCCGCCCTGTCTGAGATCAGGAGAATCCATGCCACAGCTGTCTGGCGCCGTCGTGCTTGTCACCGGCGCGAACGGAGGGCTGGGCCGCCACTTCGTGGAACAGGCCMTCGCCCGGGGCGCGTCCAAGGTGTACGCGGCAGCCCGGCGTCCCCAGGAGTGGCACGATGCCCGCGTCATCCCTCTCGTTCTGGATGTCACCGACCCTGCCTCGATCCGGGCCGCCGTGGCGCAGGCCCCGGACGTCACGGTCCTGATTAACAACGCAGGCATTGCCGTGGAATCGGACACACTCCTTGCCCTGCCCGACGAGGAATTCCGAAACGTGATGGAGACCAATTTCTTCGGGCCGGTCGCCCTGACCAAGGCATTCGCGCCGGTGCTCGCGGCCAGCGGGACGTCAGCGGTCCTCAACATCCACTCGGCGCTCAGCTGGATCGCGCTCACCGGCGCCTACAGCGCATCAAAGGCCGCGCTGTGGTCGGCGACCAACTCCTTCCGGGTGGAACTGGCTCCCCAAGGCACGCACGTCACGGGCGTGCACGTCGCCTACATCGACACGGCCATGGCTGAAAGTGTGGATGCCCCAAAAATYGCCCCCGAGGAAGTCGTGCGGAAGTCGTTCGAGGGGCTCGAGCAGGGAGATTACGAGGTCATCGTGGATGACATCACTGCCGGCGTGAAGCTTGGCCTCTCTGGTGCGATCTTGGATCTTTACCGGGCGCTGGCAGCCAACGCCCGGCATGACCCCGGCAAACCCTGAAGACCTCCTAAGAACTCAGAGAGATACATTCATGACAAGCAACACCTCGGCAGAGCGCTCCGAGACCTTCACCTGGATGGACCCTGCAATCGCGCTCGAACAGCTGCCACGGCTGTCGGGTATGGACTACTTTTCCGGCCTCCGCGACGGCAGCATAGCGCCGCCGCCGATCGCGTCCCTGATGAAGTTCGATCTCGTCGAAGCTGCACATGGCCACGTCGAATTCGAGTGTCGGCCGGGAGAAGCCCACTACAACCCCCTTGGAATGGTGCACGGCGGCCTGGCCTGCACTCTCCTTGACACGGCCCTCGGCTGTGCAGCGCATACCACCTTGGCAGCAGGTCTCGGCTACACCTCCATCGACCTGGCGGTGAAGTACCTGAGGCCCGTCACGCTCCGGAAGGGCGCCCTTCGCGCAGAGGGGTCAGTGGTGAAAGCTGGTTCGCGGCTGATTTTCACCGAGGGCCGCCTCAGCACCGCCGACGGTGAACTCCTCGCCACCGCCACAAGCACACTCCTCGTCTTTCCCCACCAACCGGAAGCGCTGACACGATGACACCTAGTGCCACCACTGTTGCCCCGGCACCTGCCGCTCACGAACCTGCTGAGCCTCTGAACGCCGAGCCAGGGATGCATGAGTTGAGCCGGTTCGGCGTACCGCTGGGGTTTGCCGGTCTCGGCGGCGGCTGGTCCGCTGCCAGGGGGGCTMTCGGATCCCCGGTGTGGCCGGAAGAAATTCTCTACGGAACAGCCACTGCCCTGTGGCTGGTCCTGACCGTCACTTACGTGTTCCGCGGCCTTCGGCGGAAAGGAACATTCCGTTCTGACCTCCAGCACGAGGTGGCAGGGCCTTTCGCATCCTTTATTCCACTCATCGGGATCCTGCTTTCCTCCCACTACAGCCAGTACCTGCCGCCCTGGAGTGCCTGGCTGTGTGGCGCGTTCATCGCCGCGCTGGCCATCGTCGCCGCACAACTCCTCGCCCACTGGGTCACCGGCGGGCTATCGATGCAGTCCATCCACCCTGGCTACCTGCTGCCTGTCGTCGCCGGATCCTTCGTCGCCAGCATCGGATTCTCAAGCATCCACGCCCATGATGCCGCCATAGCCACATTTGGCGCCGGCATGTTCTTTTGGCTTGTCGTTGGAACTGTCGTCACCGTCCGGCTCATGACCGGAGGTGCGCTGGCGCCAGCAGCCAAAACCGGACTATCCGCATACCTGGCTGCGCCTGCAACGGCCAACATCGCTTGGATGGTGTCACACCCCGGCCCAATGGGGGCCGCGCAACTTGGGCTCACAGGTGTGCTGGCAATCATGGCGCTACTGCAGGTCATGCTCCTCCCCGAGTACCGCAAGCTTCCCTTTACGCAATTATTTTGGGTGTTTACCTTTCCCGTGGGCGCAACCACCAACTACGCCATCCGCTGGCTTGCCACCACTAGCCTCCCCGGCTGGGAAATTTACGCCTGGACGACACTCGGGCTCGCAACAGCCTTCACCTTCGCCATTGCCGCCCGCACTGCGACAACGGGAAGTGCCCGCGCATAGCGGGACGAGTCGGACAAGGTGAACGAAGGCGACTGACCGTCGATTAAGGTCGCAGGGCAAGAATGCACCAGCCACGAAGCGATATCACCCCTCAGTCGCGTATCCCTTGACATATGAGACGGCTCATCGATCGGGCAACCGCTGCGACGGTATTGCTCTAATTTTCACGGAATGGCGTTGGTTCGTCCGCGGCCGGCGATTCTCGCAACTATGTCTCGCAACCTTCTGACTGAATCGGCGTGTTCACCATCAGTTACGATCMACCCGGAACATGCTCGCCTTCGCAGACGAACTCCGCGACCGCGGTGCGGGCCTGCGCGTCTTAAACCTCGGCGGTGGCGGCGTCGACACCGCAACACCCCCAGGGTCGATGCTGTTCACGATCAGCGTCCAACCACATCTCGCGGCGCTGACAGTTCCAGCGCCTCGAATCGCGGTGCGGCGGATTCCGGTGCGGGTCGTGCTGCGGCGCCAGGCTCAGGGCTTGCCGTCTGTCGGTTCGACCGGCCCCCTATTTTGTMGTACCGGACAGGGAGACTGGATTCATGGACGGCAACCAGGGGCCCGAGACGGGGCCGGCAGACCCGGCACCGGCACGTGCCGTGACGGTCGCTGACCTGGCCCGGATCCTGGCCGTCCTCCCGGCCCCGGGCAGTGCCGCCGCACTGATCGACGAGATCCGGGATCTGGAGGACCTGAAGTCCGCCATGGCGGCCYGGCAGGCCCGGCACGCCGTTGCACTGGATCTGTCCCAGCGCCGCGAGCAGGCTGCCTCCGGGGTCCCGGCCGACAAGCTCGGCGCCGGTGTCGGCGCGCAGATCGCCCTGGCCCGACGCGAATCCCCCGCCAAAGGCAGCCGCCTCCTGGGCCTGGCCAAAGCCCTCGTGACCGAAATGCCGCACACCCTCACCGCCCTGGAAACCGGGATCCTCAACGAATGGCGCGCCACCTTGCTCGTGCGCGAAACCGCCTGCCTGACCGCCGCCGACCGGGCCGGGGT
>NZ_JBFTHK010000271.1:0-4303 GCF_056394205.1 Arthrobacter sp. 10T413_2
GGGCGTTACTGTTCCCACCGGCTACTCCTTCAACCTGGACGGCACCGCCATCTACCTGACTATGGCCTCGCTCTTCGTCGCCAACGCCATGGGAACGCCCCTGGACCTKGGCGCCCAKATTTCGCTGCTGATCTTCATGATCATCGCCTCCAAGGGTGCCGCCGGTGTCACCGGGGCCGGTCTCGCCACCCTGGCCGCCGGACTGCAGGCACATGCCCCGCAACTGCTTGGCGGCGTGGGCATGATCGTGGGCATCGACCGCTTCATGTCCGAGGCCCGGGCACTGACCAACTTCACCGGCAACGCCGTGGCCACCGTGCTGATCGGCACCTGGGTCAAGGAGATCGACGGCGGCCGGGTGGACCGCGTGCTTGCCGGTGCCGAGCCGTTCGACGAAGAGACCATGATCGCCGGCCACGGCCCGGCCCCGGAGCCGCAGGCCGAGCCGGCCCCGGCCGCCCCGGCCTACGCGTAGCCGGCTACGCCTGCCCCGCCAATCAAGGAATACTGCCCGGACKCCCACCAGCGTCCGGGCAGTTTCTTTGCCGTTGCGGACCGGGCGTCCCGTCGCGGCGGCCCGGGGCCCCGTTCGAGGCGGCCATACCATTTCCGACACTAACCTTCGACTTCTACCGGAAGGTCAAGGCTCAGATGACGGCGGTTGTCAAGGTCCGCCGAATACCGTGTCGGGCGCTGTAACCTTGGGAGGAAACACGCTCGGCTCCGGAGCCTAGTCCGGGAGCTTGGCGAGCAATACCGAGCACGACAATCACCGTCATCGAAAGTGTGGATAGATACGTGAGCAGCGAACAGGGTTCAGCAACTCTGGAAGGCATCGAACTCGATCTGGAAGACGCCGTCATGGGCCCCACCGGGYGCCCCCAACGCGACTTTCCGGAGCCCGCGCCGCTGTCCTCCCACGGCCCTGCGCGGGTCATCGCCATGGTGAACCAGAAGGGCGGAGTGGGTAAAACCACGTCCACCATCAACCTTGCCGCCGCCCTGGCCGAATACGGCSGACGCGTGCTCCTGGTGGACTTCKATCCGCAGGGTGCCCTGTCCGCAGGCCTGGGCACCAACCCGCATGAGCTCGACCTCACCGTCTACAACGTGCTGATGGACCGCAAGGTGGACATCCGCGACGCCATCCAGAAGACCGGTGTGGAGAACGTGGATCTGCTGCCGGCCAACATCGACCTCTCCGCCGCCGAAGTGCAGCTGGTCAACGAGGTCGCCCGCGAGCAGGTCCTGGACMGGGCACTGAAGAAGGTGGAGGACGACTACGATGTCGTCCTGATCGACTGCCAGCCCTCGCTCGGGCTCCTGACCGTGAACGCGCTGACCGCCGCCCACGGCGTCATCATTCCGCTGATCTGTGAATTCTTTGCCCTGCGCGCCGTCGCGCTGCTCGTGGAAACCATCGACAAAGTCCAGGACCGCCTCAACCCGCGCCTGCAGGTGGACGGCGTCCTCGCCACGATGTACGACGCCCGGACCCTGCACGGCCGCGAGGTGATCGCCCGCCTCGTCGAGGCCTTCGGCGACAAGGTCTTCGAAACYGTCATCAAGCGMTCCATCAAGTTTGCCGACGCCACGGTGGCGGCCGAACCCATCACCACCTACGCGGGCAACCACGYCGGYGCMGACGCCTACCGCCGCCTGGCCAAAGAGCTGATTTCGCGCGGCGGCGCGCCCTAGCCAGGAACATGGCAGGCGCCCTCTCTCCGCCGGCGGAGCTCGACATGCCCGTGAAACCCGCGGATCCGGCAGTTGCTGAGGTCCCGGCCGCACCTGAGGTCCCGGACGGGCACGCCGGGAAGAAGCCCGGATTCGAAGTGCGCCTGGCTAACTTCACCGGTCCCTTCGACCTCCTGCTCGGCCTGATCTCCAAGCATCAGCTGGACATCACCGAGGTGGCGCTGGCCACCGTCACTGACGAATTCATCAAGTACATCAGGGGCCTGCAACGGCTGGGGGAGGAGTGGGCCCTCGATGAGGCCAGCGAATTCCTGGTGATTGCGGCCACCCTCCTGGACCTTAAGGCGGCCCGGCTGCTGCCCGCGGGCGAGGTCGAGGACGAGGAGGACATCGCCCTGTTGGAGGCCCGCGACCTCCTGTTCGCGCGGCTGCTGCAGTACAAGGCCTTCAAGCAGGTGGCCGGCATGATCGGTTCKACCCTCGAGCTCGAAGCCCGGCGCTTCCCCCGGCAGGTCGCCCTGGAGGGGCACTTCGCGGCCCTGTTGCCGGAACTGCTTTGGCGGCACACCCCGGAGCAGTTCGCCGGTTTGGCCGAAGCCGCCCTCAAGCCCAAGGAAGCGGCCCCCACTGAAGTGGGCCTGGCGCACCTGCACGGCGCGCCCGTGAGCGTCAAGGAACAGGCCGAGCTGCTGGGAAACAGGCTGCGGCTGGGCACGCCGCTGACGTTCCGGGCGCTGATCGCCGACGCCGAATCCACCCTGGTGGTGGTGGCGCGGTTCCTGGCGCTGCTGGAGCTGTTCMGCGACCGCGCAGTGGGCTTTGACCAGCTGCTGCCGCTCGGGGACCTGACCGTGCACTGKACGGCCGATTMCCACGGGTGGAGCAGCGAAAATCTGAGTGAAGAATATGAGGACCAGCCGTGAACGAACGACTCCCTGAGGCGGCGCGGGGCGAAGCCGAAGACGCCGGGCCGGACGCCGGGCCCGAAGCAGGGCCGGACACCGGACCCGACCTCGCCAGCCTGCCGGGCGGCGCCCGCGCGGCCCTCGAAGCTGTCCTGATGGTGATCGACGAGCCGGCCACCCCCACGGCCCTGGCGGCCGGACTGAACCTKACGGTCGACGTCGTCGATTCCCTGCTGGCTGAACTGCAGCGGGAGTATAACGGCTATACTGTTAATGCCCCGGATGCGGACGTCGCCAGCCAGACCAGCAGCAACATTGGCAATACTGACGGCAACAATGCCGCCCCCCGGGGTTTTGAATTGCGGAATATCGCCGGAGGCTGGCGGATCTATTCCCGTGCGGAGTTCGCCGAGATCGTGGGCGGGTTCGTGCTGGAGGGCCAAACAGCCAGGCTGACGCAGGCGGCGCTCGAAACGCTCGCCGTCATCGCTTACCGCCAGCCCGTTTCAAGGGCGCGGGTGTCTGCAATTCGAGGAGTCAATGTTGACTCTGTCGTGCGGACGCTGACGCAGCGTGGGCTGATCGAGGATTCGGGAACCGATCCCGAATCCGGAGCCATCCTGTACCGGACGACATCGTATTTCCTTGAGCGGATGGGAATCGGCTCGACGGCTGAATTGCCGCAGCTTTCCCCCCACCTTCCAGGCTTGGAAGGCATCGAGGAGTTCTACGACGCAGGAAGAATGTAAGCAGTACCAGTGCAGGCAAACGCCTGCACACGAGTATCCACCGGGCAGAACAATTTGCCCGGCCGGCGGGTGTTGTCGGGAGACAGCGGCCGCAGGCCACCAACGTAAGGACGGGTCATGACACAGGCGGGACGCCAGGGTTCACCACGTAACAGTTCGGGACGCAACAGCGCCGGACAAAGCAGTGCCGGACGCAGCAGCGCCGGTCAAGGCAAGACCGGCCAGGGCGGCACCGGCCGCGGCCCGGTCCAGGGCGGCGCCCCGCGCGCAGCCGGCGGCAAGGGAGGCCGTGACTTCTCCAAGGGTGGCGGMGACCGCCCCTTCAAGCACCCCAAGCCTCGCGAAGAGGCCTTCATCGATCCGGACCTGCAGGCTCCCGGCGCCCCGGCGTCCCGGCCGGCCTCCGGTGACTGGAAGTCGAAAGGTCCGACCGGCACGGGCGCGGCCCGCAAGCCCGGAGCCAGGAAGCCCGGTTTCGGCAAGGAGCCCGGCACTCCCGGTGCGCTCAAGCCCAAGCCGCGCACCGGCGCCGCCAGGGCTGCCGGTCCCCGCGCCTTCGGCAGCGAACGTTTMGGCCAGAACCTCGGACCGGTACGTAAGCCCGCCCGCAACCGCGGACCGCGCCGCGAGGTGCCGCAGTCTGAGCTGCACGACGCCGACGGTATCCGCCTGCAGAAGGTCATGGCMTCCGCAGGTGTCGCCTCGCGGCGTGTCTGCGAGGAAATGATCGCCGAAGGCCGCGTCGAGGTCGACGGCCACGTCGTCACCGAGCTCGGCATGCGCGTTGACCCGAAGACCGCCGTGATCCACGTCGACGGCCTGCGCATCCAGCTGGACGAGAACATGGTCTACATGGTCTTCAACAAGCCCAAGGGCGTTGTCTCCACCATGGAGGATCCGGACGGACGCCCGTGCGTMAGCGACTTCGTGCGCAACCACCATGGCGAACGC
>NZ_JBFTHK010000272.1:0-4214 GCF_056394205.1 Arthrobacter sp. 10T413_2
TCGTGATCCCGTCCGAACGGCTCCCAGCGCTCTCGCAGGCTGTGGTGCACTTCCTCCCCTCCGGCTCGCTGGGCCAGGCGTTGAGGGATGCTTTCCTGTACGGCAGCGTCAATGTTGCTGCCGTCTTTGTCCTGCTGCTCTGGACGGCGATCGCCGGCGGCGCGGCAATCCGTTGGTTCAAGTGGAATTGAGAAAACTGTTAGCACGGCGTCACGCACACCCCGGATCGTTTCCGGGTTCACCTCCCGGCTGCCCGTCACGGTCGACAACAGGATCAGGCGGCTGGCCGTGTTGTCCCTCATCGGCCAGATCGTCCTGGTGGTGACAGGGGGCGCCGTCCGGTTGACCGCCTCGGGCCTTGGCTGCCCCACGTGGCCGCGCTGCACGGAAGGATCCCTGGCGACCACACCGGAAATGGGGTTCCACGGCATCATCGAATTCGGCAACCGTCTCCTGACGTTCGCGCTGGCCGCCGTCGCTGTGATGATGCTCGTGTACCTGTGGAACCTCCGCAAGGAACGCCGCGACCTCTTCCTGCTGGCCCTGGGCCTGCTCGCCAGCATCCCGGCCCAGGCCGTCATCGGCGGCATCACCGTACTGACCCAGCTGAACCCCTGGGTTGTGGGCCTGCACTTCCTGGTGTCCATGGCCTTGGTGGTCCTGGCAACCCTTTTGGTGAACCGCGCCTACGGCCGCACGGGCAAGGCCCGGACCGTGCAGCTTCCGGCCCTGCCGGGCGCCGCACGCCCGGTGATGACCGCCGTCGCGTTCTTCTCCGCCGTGGCCGTATGCCTGGGTGTTGTGGTGACCGGGGCCGGCCCGCATGCCGGCGACGCCAACGCGCCGCGGAATGACCTCGACTGGGACCTCTTCGCGCACATCCATGCCATGCCGGCCTATCTGGTGACCGCCGGAGCGCTGTTCGGAGTGTTCCTGGTGCTCCGCGGGCGGATCCCGGGGCCGTTCCGTTCCGCGGTGTTCATGCTGCTGGGCGTCACGGTGCTGCAGGCCGTCATCGGCTTCACGCAGTACTACAACGGCATCCCGGCGCTGCTCGTGGGCGCACACATGCTGGCGGCGGCCCTGCTGATGAGCGCGGCCACCAACGCCGCGGACCTTGCCCGCTACAGCCCGGTGAAATAGGCGCACCAACATCTCCCCCAACAAACAACGCGGGGTCACCTACCGCCCGTTCGGATGGGCCGTAGGTGACCCCGCGTTGGTTGTCTTTGTGGGCTGCGGTCTGGCCTCGGCGGGTTCTCCTGGAGCACTATGAGATGGCATGGATTTGGATCGTTGCGGTCGTGGGCATGTGGTCGTTCACTCCTGTGACGCTTACCGGAAGGCCTTCTCAGATGAATCCGATCGAACCGCCCGTGACCCTGTCACCCGCGGCCCGCCAACGCGCGGCGAGCCTTAAAGAGCGGGTCTACATCATCTTTACGAGCCTCGCTGTGGTGTTGGCGCTTCGGAGTCACGCGGATGAGACGTCGCCCGCGGCCGCGGCCGCCACCCTCAGCATCGTGGTGATCGGTTCCCTGCTGGGGATTTTCGTCGCCGATCTCCTGAGCCACCTGACGGTACATTCGAAGCTCCCTACCGGTGAAGAACTGCATCATATGATGGCGGTCAGCGCCGGCGGTCTCGGCGTTCTGGTGACTCCGCTGCTCCTGCTCGCAGCGGCCGGCCTCGGGCTCTGGCCCACCGCCGTGGCTCTCGGCTGGGCGGTCGTTGTTCTTGTTGCCTCACTCATGGTCGTCGGATACCTCGCGATCCGGCGCCTCGATATCCCGCTCCACCACAAGGCCGCCATCATGTTCGCCGAAGTCGTCTTAAGCCTTCTGGTGATCGCGCTCGAACTCATCGCCCACAACCTCTGAATCCCGGGCTGTTGCGGGCGAACGGACCACCAGACGAACCGTGGTCAGGTTTCGTCCAGCCGCGTCCGGGATAATAGATAGCGGCGCGGTGGCGCCGGAATCACATTCATCAGAAGAGGAACGGCACGGTTTTGCCTTGATTCAGCTGAAATAGAAACCGGCCGGATAGAGGCTCCGGAGGTTATATGGCGATACTAGTCGGCGAAAGGGCCGCCACGGCCGCCCTGCAATCTACAGACCAACACGCTACAACCAAACAAACCGCAAGCAAGCAAATCACAGTGCGTCCGCGGCTTGATGGCCTGGACGTCCTTCGCGGCGCTGCCGTTGGCGCAGTCCTGCTGGGACATTCCTGGCCTGGAATATTTCAGGGCGCCGGCATCATCGGTGTCATTGCGTTCTTCGTGCTGAGCGGATACCTGATCACGAACGTGCTGCTCAGGGACGTGGAACGGCATCGAAGGATTCGCTACGGCCGTTTCTATGCGCACAGGGCCTTCCGGCTCGTGCCGGCCCTGATCTCCCTCCTGGGCGTGTACGCCGTCGTCGAGCTGGCCACCGACGTCCTCGGGGACCGGTCCAAGGGCATCGTCGGGTACACCGTCCTCGCTGGCCTCGGCTACCTCAAAGACCTGCCGCTCCCCTTCGACGTCAGCATGGCCATCGGACCGCTGTGGACGCTGGCGGTGGAGGAACAGTTCTACCTGATCTGGCCCGCGCTGCTGGTGCTCGCCCTCCGGCGCAATCGGCAGGGCCGGCTGATGGTCTGGTCGGCTGCCGTCGCCCTGGCCCTGATGTCGGCAAGCGTGCTGGCTATGGAGATCCTGGCTCCGCAACTTCATTCACTGGTCTACGCGTTGCCCACGACGTGGGGCCTGGGCCTGATCTTAGGGTCGGCCCTGCGCCTCTACCGGGTCCGCGTCTTCGGCTGGTTCGCGGGCCGCCGGCTCAGGCTGGCCGCCCTGCTGGGCTCCTCGGCACTCCTGGTCGCGCTGGCGTTCTTCCCGAAAGCCAACGAAACACCGGCCTTCTTCTTCATCGGAGGCCCGCTGGCCATGGCTGCCGCGGCCGTCCTGGTGGCCCTCGCCGCCTCCCGCACCCGTGCGATGCCGACGTGGACGCGTCCGCTGCAGCTGCTGGGCACCGTGTCCTACGCGGCCTATCTCTGGAACTACCTCGTCATTCTCTGGCTCAACGGCGGGTCGACGGCGGATCTGCCGCCGCTTGTGGCGGTGTCGGCCATCGTGGTGACCCTGGTCATCGCGGTCATCAGCTGGCACACGGTCGAGAGGCTCGGACGGATCGCGCGCCATCGCTTCGACCAGCGGTACCCGGACCAGCGGCCGGCGTCGTTGCCCGTCCCGGGCCGCGCCAGGAAGTACGAAGCGACTAGACGTAAGCGCCGATTAGGAGCAGTGCCCTCACAGCACTGCCGCAAAACAGCAGACGCTCCCTCACCAGTGTGAGGGAGCGTCTGCTGTTTTAGGAAGAGGGAGGACTCAGCCGCCCATGACCGCCGAGCCGATGAACGGGTCCACCGCCAGGGCAATGAAGAGCAGCGTCAGGTAGCTGATGGAGCCGTGAAAGACCTTCATGGCGCCCTTGTTGGAGACGTCGCCGGACTGGGCCCGGTTGTACAGGGCGTGCGACTCGTACAGGAACCACGCGCCGGCCGCGACGGCGGTCACCGTGTACACCCAGCCCGCGCCGCCGGCCGGGATCAGCAGGAGCGAGCACGCCACCATGGCCCACGCGTAAAGCACCACCTGCACCGAGACCACCTTGGCGCCGGCGATGGCGCCCAGCATCGGCACGTTGGCGTTGCGGTAGTCCTCGCCGTAGCGCATTGACAGCGGCCAGTAGTGCGGCGGGGTCCAGAGGAAGATCACCATGAACAGCACGACGGCGGGCCACTCCACCGTGTTGGTGACGGCGGCCCAGGCGATCAGGACCGGGAAGCACCCCGCGGCGCCGCCCCAGACGATGTTCTGGGCGGTGCGTCGCTTGAGGATCATGGTGTAGATGACCACGTAAAAGACGATGGCGCCGAAGCCCAGCCAAGCGGAGAGCGGGTTGGCCCCGAACCAGAGGATGGCGATCGCCGCGGCGCCCAACAGCCAGGAGAAGATCAGCGCTTCGCGGGGCGTGACCTCGCCGGTGACCAGCGGGCGGTTCTCGGTCCGGTGCATGAGCTTGTCGATGTCGCGGTCGATGTAGCAGTTGAAGGCACCGGCGGAGCCTGCCGCGAAAGCGCCGCCCACGAGCGTCGCCAGAATCAGGCCGATCGAGGGGAATCCGCGCTCGGCGTAGATCATGGTGGGCAAGGTGCTGACG
>NZ_JBFTHK010000273.1:0-4211 GCF_056394205.1 Arthrobacter sp. 10T413_2
GCGCTGGACAAGGATGCCTCTACCGGCAGGAGTCAGACGGGCATTACGGTGGACCATGAAGACCTCTTAGTCGCTAGGTGTGTGTGGTAACCACCAACCTAAGAGGTCTTCACCCTTTCACCGTGTAACCAACGTCCTGGCTGAGTACAGCTAGGCCCGGAGGCAGCCGCTGGTCCGGGGCTGCGGGAGACTACGCTCAGGGACACGTGAGGCGGGGCTCCGACTACTTGGTTTGGACCCGGCAGCCGTGTGGCCGCAACTGAGTACAGCTACGTAGAGCCGGCCGAATACTMGCTGCGTAATCGAGTACTACTTACGCATACCGAAAATACGCGTAGTCAATAYGGTGGAGGTATCACCGCTCAAAACTTTGATTGCGAAGGTCTCTCATATGTTCCAGCAAGACGCCGGCTTGCCAGCGGGCAGCGGCCAGACAGAAGCAATGTTTCCGGCGCAACGAAACGGCCACGGCCGGAACAAAGACAGACCCTTCACCCGCCAACAGCTCGTTGCCGACGTCGTGCAAACCCTGACGTCGGGTTCCGGGTGCGGCATAGTCCTCGTGGGCGACCACGGGGCCGGCAAATCCTTTATCGCCCAGCGCGCCATTGAGCAGCTCGGCGACGAGTACCTGGTGGTCCAGGTCAGGGGCAGCTCGATCTCCTCCAAACTTCCCTACGGTGCCCTGAGCGTCCTCCTGAACGACCTCGACGCCTCCCACCTCGAGCACCCCCTGATGGTGTTGCGCGGGCTGACCCAGCTGCTGCACAACAAGTCCGAGGGGCGGCAAATCGTCCTTTTTGTGGACAACGCCCATGACCTCGACGAGCTCTCGAGCATGATGGTGGCCCAGCTGAGCGCGGGTGCCCATGTCACGCTGCTGGCGGCGTGCGTGGACATGCCTCACGTCGGCGGCGACATCATGGKACTGTGGAAGGATGACCTGCTCCGTCGGGTGGACCTTGGCCCGTTTGACTTCGCCGAGACGGCCGCAACACTGCACCACGAATACGGCGGCCGGTTCTCCTTGACGGCCGCCCGGGCGCTCTGGAGCGCGAGCGGGGGCAACGCCCTGTTCCTCCACTCCCTGGCCCGCGAACAGATCAAGCTGGGCACAGTGGTCCGCCAGGACGGCGTATGGTTCCTGGGCAACGGCCCGATCGCTTTGACGGGCGAGATCCGGGACGTCGTGAAGGCCCGCCTGAACCGGCTCGGCACCGGCCAGCGCGACGTCTTTGAACTGCTGGCCCTTGCCGGGGCGGTCCCGCTGCAGACCCTCATGCTCATCGCCAACCCCCAGGATATGGACGCGCTCCAGGAGCGGACCTTGATCCGGGTGACCCATGACCATCCGCCGATGGTCAGCGTTGCCAACCCGGTGACTGCCGGAATMGTCGCGAGCGTTGTCCCGCCCGGACGCAGCGCCGAACTCCGCCGCCGGCTCACCGMCGTGCTCCAGGAGTCCGACGCCCTGGACGCCGGTGGCTCCACCGGCGTCGCCTGGGCGCTGGACTGCGGGGAGCAGGTGAGCCCGGAGGTCGCCCTGGCGGCGGCCCGCGCAGCCAACAGCGCGTCCGACCCCGCAGCCGCCCTGCGGTTCGTCCAGGAGATCGACGGCGGCGAGCCCGCCGTCCCGCTGGCCATCGAGTCGGTGACTGCCCACATCTCGGTAAATAACGATGAGTCCGCACACCGGGTTCTGGAGTCGCTGGACAAAGAAGCCCGCGGGGAGCTTCCGCTGGCCGAATGGACGGCCCTGCAGCTRCTGCGGGCGGAGCTGGAAAAACGCAGCACTGCCCCGGGAGCCGATCCCCGGGCACGGCTACGGGAACTCGCGGAGCGKCTGGCTGCCGAGCMCGCGGGGCGGGGCTCCACCGTCAGCGCGGCGCGGGAGCAGCTGCGCCTGGCCGAGGCCGAGCTCGCCGCGTTCCAGGGACGCTACGCCGATGTCCTTGCCACGACTGACAGCATGGACACAGCGGACCTGGGCAGCGAGCCGCGGCTTGTGACCGCCAGCGTGCGCTGCGAGGCCCTGGCTGTCAKCGGCAACGTCGTGCGGGCGATGGTCCTGGGCAAGCAGATCCTGGCGGCCACCGCGAACGTGCGGCTCACGGACCGCGCGGTCCGTGAGATCCGCGGCAGGTTCCTGCTCCTGCTACTGCTGTCGGCCAAGTTCAGGGAGGCATCCGCCTACCTCGAGGAGACGTATGGCGGCGGAGAGCCCCAGACCCGGCTCGGGGGGATGTTCGAGATCGGGCAGGGCGTCATTGACCTGCACTCCGGACATCTCGACGATGCMCTGTCCAGGCTTCAGGCGGGCAGGTGGYAGCTCCTGGCCCAGGACCCCGACGCCTTGGCGGGCCTGGCTACCGCGGTCTGTGCCTATGCCGCCGCCCTGCAGGGCGAGGAGGAAACGGCTGCCGTCCTGCTGGGCGACCTCGCCCAGCCCGGGACACCGGCGGCGTGGCTGGTTGGACGGCTCACCCGTTACTTCGAACTCTCGGCCCAAGCCGAGCTCGGGCAGAGGGCCATGTCCATCCGCGCCCTCACGGCCGAGGCAGACAGCGACACGGAATCCTCGGCCCTGGCACCGGCGCTCCTGTTCCTGTCCGCGGCCGCCAGGCTGGGGGACCGCCAGATTGGCCAGAAGCTGGACAGCCTGAGCAGCCGGGTGACCGGACAATTCGCGGCCCTGTGCTCGCGGCTGGCCGAGGGCATGAGGGAGGCCGACAGCGAACAGTTGCTGGGGGCGTCCAAGGACGCTGACGCATCCGGCAACGCGGTCTTCGCCAGGGACGCGGCCCGGAAAGCCGTCAGCTGCGCCAACGACGCCGGCAACCGGATCGCGCTGCGGATMGCCCAGCGGGCGCAGCAGTCGCTCGATGACAAGTTCGGCAGTCCCAAGAACGGTCTGCATTCGCTCACCACCTCGACCCTGACGGCGAGGGAATGCGAAGTCGCGGTCYGCGCMGCTGCCGGCACGTCCAACCGCAAGATCGCGGAACAGATGCACGTATCGGTCCGCACGGTCGAGGGACACCTCTACCAGGTGTATTCGAAGCTGCATGTCGCCAGCCGATCGGAACTCAAAGATGTCATCTCAACGCCGGCAGACAGCTCCCGGCTCGGCTGACGCCGGCACGGTCCGGGCAGCTGCCCGGACGGCTGACGCCGGAACGCTTCGGGCAGCTTTCCCGGACAAGCAGAGGACGGCAGGAAGAACCGGCGATGGAAAGCCTGACTGAGACCGCCCYGCTGATCGAGCGATCGGCGCTGGTCAAGGATCTGGTGCGTTGCCTGCGCGACGACACCAGATCAGGTGCGCTCGTGGTCGGGGGGGCAGGGACGGGCAAGACCGCCGTCGTTAAGGCCGTCATCCGCGAACTTGGTCCCCGCAGCMACATCATCCGGCTGACGGCCACGCCGGCTCTGGCCGCCGTTCCCTTTGGCGCCCTGGCGCCGTACCTGTCCCGGCTTCCCGACCGTGAACTCGACTCCTACGCCGCCGTCGTGGAAGCGATGGCGGGCAGCCTGAAGTCGGAAGCGGAACGCCCCCTGTTCGTCGTCGACGACGCGCATTGCCTCGACCACGGGACTGTCCGGCAGCTGGCTCAGGCCGCGGCCACCGGCGCCGCGGGAATCCTGGTGGCATGCCGGCCCGGGCCGATGATCCCGGAAGAATTCCTGTCCTTGTGGGACGACGGAATCATTGCCAAATTCGATCTTGCCCCGCTCAGCCGGACCGGAACACACCAGCTGTGCGAACAGGTCCTGCGGGCCGACGTCTCCCCGTGGGTCAGCGCGCTGTTTCATGATGCGGCAGACGGGAACCCCCTSATGCTGATGTCCCTGATTCAGCATGCCCGTAGCAGCGGCGCACTGGGTTTCCGGCACGGCGTATGGTTCCTCCTGGCCAACCCGGACATGGGCCAGGTGCCCGCCGCCGATGTCGTTGACCGGCAGCTGCGCTCCATGACGCCGGAGGAGAAGACCGCAGCCACGATCATTGCCCTGGCCKGACCGCTCTCCCTGGCCCAGATCCTGCGGATCAGCGGTCCGAAAGCCGTCGATGCACTGGACACGGCAGGAATCATCGCTGTCTCAGCCGGGCACKACCGGCTGGTACGGCCCGCGAGCCCGATTGTCGGCGAGATCATCCGGCACCGGGTCCCGGCCGGCCGCAGTTCAGCCCTGCGCTCAAGCGTGCTGGG
>NZ_JBFTHK010000274.1:0-4120 GCF_056394205.1 Arthrobacter sp. 10T413_2
CTACGGTCCCTGGCCCTGCGCAGGCGTTCAAGAAGCTTGTTGTAAGCGAGATCGAAGGCAGCGAACTTGTCGGCGGCACTCGCTTCAGCGCGGATTACGGGGCCGCGTCCCAAGACTGTCAACTCAACCGTGAGCGATTCTGCGGTCTGGCGGGCCTTGGTCTCCTTGGTGACCTTCGCGTCTACCCTCTGGACCTTGTCTCCCAACGAGGCGATCTTTGAGATCTTCTCGTCGGCATATTCGCGGAACCGGTCTKAGACCGTCAAGTTGCGTCCGCTGATCATGAACTCCATGGTGCCCTCCAAATGACTTCGGTGACACGACGGCGGTACTTCCCGGGGGCCGATCTGACTGACAGTCGAGCCCCTTTCCGAGCMGCTATCGACAGGTACATCTGTTCTTGGTACCCATCTTCGACGTTAGTTCATAGCAACCTGTTATTCATCCTTTTCCGGTTTATTTTTTTACTTCACGCCGGTMGCGCCCGCCACGGCGGGGCCGGAGGCATCACCGTMGGCGGTGGCCGGCGGGCGTGTCGCGGCCAGCACAACGGCACCGCCGACAAGGGCCCCTGCTGCCCGCAGCGCACGGGCTGCCTCGGCCACAGTGGCGCCGGTGGTCAGCACGTCATCAACGACGATGCACGTCCGTCCCAGGACTGCCGGAGACCACGGGCCTGCCCTGGCCCGCATGGTTCCCCGCACCCGTCGGGAGCGGGCACCCCGGCCCAGTCCCTTCTGCCCGCCGGCCCGCCCCAACCCGTTTATTACGGTCCGCAGTGGAAGCTCCGGTGTTCCCGGGCCCGATGCGGGCCGCKCGGTTTTCCGCAGTGCGTCCGCGACGGTGAACCCGGGGATTTCATCGCCGCGAACGAGCCGGCGGAGCAGGAGATGGACGGGACTGAACCCCCTCTTGCGGAAGGCGGCACCGCTRGTCGGTACAGGGACCAGGACGAGTCCCTCCACCGGCCCTGCMGCGGCGTGCAGGGCCCGTGCCAGGCCCCGCGCCAGCTMGCCCGCCAGCCGMGCCTGGCCGTGGCTCTTGAAGGACAGGAGGCATTGCGCGAGCTCGGCCCGGTACGCCCCGGCCGCCACCACGGGCAGCAGCACGGAGCCGTCCGTATCCATCAGGGCCGGCGCCTGGGCCTCGGCCCGGAACGGCCTGAGTGTCAGCAGGCGCACCTGCCGGGCGCAGGCGCCGCAAAGTGCAGAGTCTTCCGCGCCGCAGCAGACGCACTCCACCGGGATGGCGAGGGCGAGCACCTCTGCCGCAGCCGCCGCGGCCCGGTCGGACAGCCGCGCCAGCGGCCGCGCGTACACGCCGCGGTGCCTTGCCGGCGTCGGTGCAGCCGGGGCCAGGTCCGGATCCGCGACCGGTCGCCGGCCCGGATCGTGCCCCGCGTGTGGGGGTMTGCCCCGGGCCGGCACGTCATCGCGTTCCCCGCCATTTCCGCCGCCGACATTTCCGTCCCCGCCATTTCTGCCGCCGCGGGGCGTGTGAGTGCTCATCCTCCGATCGTGGACCGGAGACGCGCGCGCCGGCAGCACCGCGGGAGGCTATGTGGACAACCCCTGCGGTCTCACCCCMGTGGTCAGCCCGGGAATGACGGGTCGATGGGGCCCTTGAGCTGCGGCGACCAGCCGTTGCCCAGCCGCTGGAAGATCCCTTCMGCGGACTGGCCGTAGATCTCCGATGCCCCGTTTCMTGCGCTGAGGGCAGTCAACCCGGGCCACGGCGCCAGCTGCTGCGGCTGGGTGGAGGTCAGGGACAACAACTCGGGAGTGACGGCGTCGCTGGCGGAGGCCTTCATGACCGCGACTGTGGTGTCATCCACCCACACGCCCTGGTCAGGATCCCGGGGCGTCAGAAGCGTCAGGGGTACGGTCAGATCCCTTGGGGTGCCGTCCGTGTTCCGGATGATCCCGGTGATCTGGACCAGGCTCTTGCCGTTCTGCTGCGAAATGACCAGTGCACGCGTGCCGTCCCGGGATATCCGGAACTCCTTGACGGTCCGGCCGGCAAGCCACCCCGGTGTCAGGGTCACGGTGGGCACGTTGCCGCTCTCCGCCACGCCGACCGGCCGGAAGGCAACCACTTCGGTGGCGCCGGCAGCGCCCGGCCCGGCGGTCCAGACCCAGTCGTACCGGCCGAACGAGGGCCGGGAGAGGGTGGCCCGCGTGGTCAGGGCCCTGGCCGGCTGGCCCGGAACGATCGAGTACAGCGTGGTGCGGTCGGCGTTGAGGAACGCAGCAGCCTGTGACTCGGCGGATTCCGCCGGCGCCCGCGGCGACAGGGCCGCGACGGACCGGATATCCGGCAGGGGTGAAAGCCGATTGTTCTCGTACCGGACCAGGTCGTTGTTGCTGACGGCGATCTGATAGCCGGGGACGCTTTCGTCGCGGACCGGAGGCAGGACCGTTCCGTTGTCTTCGACGCGCACCAGATCCTGGTTGGCCCGGAGCTCGACGTTAATGACATCCGGCTGGCTGCGGAACGTCAGGGCCAGCTGGGTTTGCATCCGCAGCCGGTCCTCGTTGGAGGCGTCGACGAGGTCCTTGGCCGTGAGATCCACCTGGGCGGCGCCGGAGACCACGGGCACGGACTCGCGCGCCAGCTTGATGCCCGACGGGAATGCGCTGACGACGGCGCCCTTGAGGTAGGGGGCGGGGCCGCCGAGCAGGGCGCTCGTCATGGCCTTGACGGTTTTCTTGCGGATGAACCACCGKACATCGGGCACGGCGTAGGTGAAGGTGGGGTCGTAGAAGTAGATCGGGTAGGCGCCGTAGATGACTTTGAAGGTCTCTTCCGGAATCGCCGTGCCGTCCGGGAGATCCGAGATCCGCCACTCGCCGTCCACCTGGGTCAGCGTGACGGGTATGTTCTCGGTGGTGCCCTCGGGAAGTTGCGTCGCCACGCCGTCGGCGTCCACCGAATAGGCGAGGTCGAGCTGGTAGTTGAAGACGTTTTCGACGCCGGTGGCCACCACCGAGGCCTTCCGGAAAACAAGCGCCCGCTGGTCCGGCTTCCATGTCACCGATGACGCCTGGGTGAGGTACTGCCGGGCGACGGCATAATCGTCTTCATAGCCGCTTCCGGCCAGGTAGAAGTCCTCAATGACCGCCTCGGGCCCTGCGCCCGGACGCGGCGCTGCCGGGAAGAACACGGGGGCATTGGGGTTTCCGGCGCTCTCATCCTTGCTCTTGCCCACCGGGCCGGAGCGCGGAATCTGGGCGCACGAGGTCAACAGCAGCAGGACGACGGCCAGCAGCGCCKCCCCTACCCTGGTGAATTTGCCGGAAATGGAAACACCGTTCATGCCCTGCCTTCCGTTCCACGGCCCCGGAAACCGGCTGCGTCGCCGCCCGGGCTCGTCCCGCCCACGCCGGTAGAGCCGTCTTCAGCCAAACCGTCCGCCGTGAAGTCGTCGGCGTMGGTCCCGCCGTCAGGTTTGCCCTGTGTTCCTGCCGGTGTATCTGCGGCCGGCATCCCAACGGCCGGCGGCCGGTCCAGGAGCAGCACTGTCCGCTGGCTGCCAGGCCCAGGGAGCCCGACGTTGACCGGTTCCAGCTGGAGCGGAGACCGGGTGATCGGCTCGTCGCGGCGCAGGGGAAGGGTCAGCCGGAAGTTTGACCCGTTGCCCTTGCTCCCCCACGCCTGCAGCCAGCCGTCGTGGAGCTTGGTGTCTTCGGCGGCGATCGACAGTCCCAGCCCGCTGCCGCCCGTGGTGCGGGCGCGGGCAGGGTCGGCGCGCCAGAAGCGGTCGAAGACGCGGGCGGCCTCGGCCGGTGTCATGCCGATTCCATGGTCCCGCACGGCCACGGCCACCGCGGTGTCGTTGGCGGCCACAGAGATGTTCACCKGGCGGCCCTCGCCGTGTTCAAGGGCGTTCAGGACCAGGTTGCGCAGGATGCGGTCGATCCTGCGGTCGTCCATGTCGACGATGATGCTGCCGGCCGGTGCGTTGAGGGTGACGGCGGACCCGTATTCGGCGGCGACGGGCGCCACTCCCTCGATGACGTGGGCGACGAGCTGGACGATGTCMGTGGGTTCGGCGTCGAGAGTGGCGGCGCCCGCATCAAAGCGGGAAATTTCCAGCAGGTCCGCCAGGAGCGACTGGAAC
>NZ_JBFTHK010000275.1:0-4116 GCF_056394205.1 Arthrobacter sp. 10T413_2
GATCCGAAGACCAACAAGGTCTACCCGGCACAGACCGGCGTCATGATCAACTCGGCAATGTCCGAGGCCGGCATCGGTTGCGCCGTGGACACCGTCAACAAGCTCACCGGACTGCAGATCGACCACTTCATGATGGCGGACTTCAACGCCGTCAAGGAACTCTCCAACGCCGTCGGCGGTGTGGAGGTGTGCGTCAGTGACGCCGTCTACKACCCCGACTCCAAGCTCCGKCTGCCCAAGGGCACGTCCACCGTCCAGGGGGAGCAGGCGCTGTCCTTCGTCCGCACGCGGCACGCCTTCGGTGACGGCGGTGACCTTGGCCGCATCAAGGCCCAGCAGGGCTTCCTGTCATCCMTCACCCGGAAGATCAAGAGCGATGGCACCCTCACCAACCCGGCACGGATGCTCGGCATCGCGGACGCGATCACCAAGAACCTCACCATCGACGACGGCCTGGCCTCGGTGCCGACGCTGCTGACCGTGGGCAACCGGCTCAAGAACATCGACGTCGGCAAGGTGGCCTTCGTGGCCACGCCCACCGTTCCTGCCGAATCGGACCCCAACCGGCTGCAGCTGGCCGAACCCGCGGCGTCGCAGCTTTTCGCCGCCATGCGCAACGACGTGGACTTGACGGATCCGACCGCGACGCCGAGCGCCGCCCCGGCTGCCAGTGCCGCACCGACCCCGAGTGCCCCGGCGCCGGCCTACGACAAGACGCTGCAGCCKGTCACCGTGGCCAACGGCTCAGGCGTGGCCGCCCGGACCCAGGAGATCATCCAGACCATCAAGGGCGCGGGCTTCACCAAGGTGGGCCAGCTGACGGCCCGGCCCGTCGCGACCACTGCCGTCTACTACGGTGCGGACTACGCCGACGTGGCCGCCGACGTAGCGGCCCTTCTCGGCGTGGCGCCGGGCCAGGTCCTCCCGGCGGCCGGAGTCGTCGGAGTCCAGGTCTACCTGGGCGCCGATTTCGCTAACGGAACACCGACGGCCGCCGCGACGCCGCAACTGCCTGCGGACATCGTCAATCAGACGGCCGGCGACACCGTCTGCCAGCAGGCGAACCCGGCGCTGATCACCCGCTGATCCTCAGGGGCCGTTTCGGTTTCGTTGCGTTGGAAAGGCGTTTCTTGAAACCAGCGTGACTTAGAACAGCGTGGCRCCGGTCAGTTCGGCGAGCCTGTCGGTGAGCCTGTCCTGGAAGCCCGGGTCCGTGACCTCCGGTGCGGCCGTCCGCTGCCGGCGGTGGTGCCAGTACTTACCGGAGACCGGGGCGCCGGGGTCGTTGCTGACGGCGAGCCAGCTCTGCGTGTCCTGGCCCAAGGCGAGGTCGTCAGGCGCGCCGGGGCCGCCCATCCTGGTGCGCACCCAGCCGGGGTCAACGGAGTTGCTGAGCACTGCGGGCCAGTGCCGCGCKACAGAAGCCGAGAGCGCGGAAACGCAGAGCTTGCTCTCCGAGTAGGCGGCGCTGGCACTCCAGCGCCGCCCGGTCCAGTCGATATCCCCCAGATTGCCGTTCGCCCCGAGGTGCATGCCGCTGCTGATGTAGACCAGGCGGCCGGGCCGCTCGATCAGCGCGGTGAGCAGGTAGGGCGCCAGCACATTGACCGCCAAAGTGAGGGAGTGCCCCTCCGGGGTCGCGACGCGCTTGGGCGAAACGTAGACGCCGGCATTATGGATGACGGCGTCCATCCGCCCGTGCCCGTTGACCTGCCCGGCGAGGTMCCGGGTTTGGGCGGCGCTGCTGAKGTCGCCGATCACGATGCCGGCCGCCTGTGGAGCGAGCTGAGCGAGGGACGCCGCGCGTTCCCTGGAGCGGGCGTGGAGCAGGACCTCATGGCCTTCGTTTATCAACGTCCGKGCGCTGGCGAGTCCTAGCCCGTCGGTCGAACCGGTGATGAAAACGCGGGCCATGGGTGGTCCCTTCCGTGGTCTGGTGCCGTTGCTGGCGCCGGCGCCCGGCGTCACCAGATGCTGACGCGCTCCTGCGGCGGCATCCACATGCCGTCCTGCTCGGTGACGCCAAACGCTTCGTGGAAAGCATCCAGGTTCTTGGCGATCGCATTCGTGCGGAATTCGTTGGGGGAGTGCGGGTCCGTCGCCAGCCGGCGGACGGCTTCCTCCGTCCGGATGACCTGCCGCCACCCCGCGGCCCAGGATGCGAAGAACCGCTGGAACCCTGTCATCCCGTCGAGCACCGGCGGTTCCTGCCCGTCGAGGCTGATCAGGTAGGCCTTGTAGGCGATGGTGAGGCCGCCGAGGTCGCCGATGTTTTCGCCCAGGGTGAGCTTGCCGTTGACGTTGTGGCCGGGCGCGGCCGTGGGGGAGAGGGCGTCGAACTGCGCCACCAGCTTGGAGGTCAGGGCCTCGAAGGCGGTGCGGTCGTCCTGGGTCCACCAGTTCCGGAGCAGGCCGCTGCCGTCATACTGCGAGCCCTGGTCATCGAAGCCGTGGCCGATTTCGTGCCCGATCACCGCGCCGATGCCGCCGTAGTTGACGGCATCGTCGGCGTCGGCGGTGAAGAAGGGAGGCTGCAGGATGGCGGCGGGAAACACGATCTCGTTGAGCAGCGGGTGGTAGTAGGCGTTGACCGTCTGCGKGGTCATGAGCCACTTCTCCCGGTCCACAGGCTTGCCGACCTCGTCAAGGTGACGGTCGACGTCGGCGCTGTGCGCGCGCTCCACGTTCCCCAGCAGATCGGCGGGATCGACCTCGACGGCGGAGTAGTCGATCCACTTGTCCGGGTAGCCGATCTTGGCGCGGAAGGAGTCCAGCTTCTTGAGCGCCTCGAGCTTGGTTTCCTCGCCCATCCACTCCAGCCCCGTGATGGACTCCCGGTACGCCTCGATCAGGTTGGCCACGAGGCCCTGCATCCGCGCCTTGTTGCCTTCCGGGAAGTGCCGGGCAACGTAGATCTGGCCTACGGCCTCGCCGAGGGCAGCCTCGACTACCGCGACGCCGCGCTTCCAGCGGTCCTTGATCCGCGGCGTCCCGCTCAAGGTCGTGCCGTAGAAGGCGAAGTTCGCGTCCACGAACGCGGAGGACAGGTACGGGGCAGCGGCGCTGACGACGCGCATKGCGAGCCATTCCTGCCACGTGGCCAGCGGTTCGCTGKCCAGCAAGGAGGCGGCGCCGGAGAAGAAGTCGGGAGTGCTCATCACGAGTTCGGTGCGCTTTTCCGGGGCGATGCCGGCCGCGTCGAACCAGTCGGCCAGGAGCGGGAAGAGCTCCGCTGCCTCGGCGGCGGACTTCAGGTTGTACGTCTTTTGCGGATTCCGCAGCGTCACGTTGTCCCAGTGGTGCGAGGCCAGCGCGGTTTCCAGCGCGACGACCCGCCCGGCCGCGCCACCCGGATCGGCAACGCCGGCCAGGGCAAGCATGGCCTGGACGTGCTCCCGGTAGGCCTGGACMATGGCCGCGAACTTCTCTTCGCGGTAGTACGACTCATCCGGCAGGCCGAGGCCGCCCTGGCCGGTGTAGAGCAGGATCCGGTCCGGGTTGCCGGCGTCCGGCGCGGGGTAGATGTAGAAGAGCCCGCCCACATCGGCGCGGAACAGCCGCCCTGCCAGCGCCACGAGTTCGGGGACCGACGTCGTGGCGAACACCTCCGCCAGCCGGGTCCGGAGCGGGTCTAGGCCCTTGGCTTCGGCCGCGGTCTCGTCCATGAAGCTGTTGTAGAGGTCCCCGATCTTCCGCTCGATGCCGGTGGCCTCTGCGCCGCGGGCGGCCGCCTGCTCGATGATCTCCTTCACGGCAAGCTCCGATGCGTCCCTCAGGGCCGTAAAGGTGCCCTCCAGCGGCCGGTCGTCCGGAATCACCGTGCTCGTGAGCCAGCGGCCGTTCACGTACTGGTACAGGTCATCCTGAGGACGGACGCCGGCATCGATGGTGGACAGGTCGATCCCCGAAAGTGGCACGGATGCTCCTTTGAGAGGCAGGCCGGCACCGGAGCTTGTGTCGGTGCACGGTCTGCATAGTGGACGTTGCGGTGGTCTGGCTCCTTCATCTTACGCACCCGTGTTACTGTGAAAAGGTGCGCGCAGAACTGCTTCTTCTTAGCTGCCGCGGCGAGGCCTCAGACGCGATCTAGCGCAAGGCCAACCCTCGCTGCGGAGT
>NZ_JBFTHK010000276.1:0-4023 GCF_056394205.1 Arthrobacter sp. 10T413_2
CCCTTATGGCCCTGGGTGAAACGGGCCTTGTCGCAGCGATCGTGTTCCACGCCTTCAACGGCCTGCGGATCATCGCCGTCGACTTTTGGAAGAAGGGTGCCAAATACCAGCGTCAGATGCTCTGGACGGTCCTGGGCCTCTGGGTCGTCGTMATGGCCGGCTTCGCCATCCGCCACCTGTCCCTCGCTCTTGGAGGCCACTAAGCCATGACTGCAACCATTCAGAGTCCGCGCAGCGGAAAGATCCAGCCGAAGTACCGTCGMAGCGGCGGGTCCAAGGGCAACTTCGAGATGCTCGCGTGGCTTTTCATGCGGCTCTCCGGCGTCGTGCTGGTGGTGCTGATCTTCGGTCACCTGACCGTCAACCTGCTCGTCGGCGAGGGCATCCACGCGATCGACTTCGGCTTTGTGGCCGGCAAGTGGGCCGACCCGTTCTGGCAGTTCTGGGACCTGGCCATGCTGTGGCTGGCCATGCTGCACGGCACCAACGGTGTCCGCACKATCATCAATGACTACGCCGAGAGGGACGCCACGCGTCTCTGGCTGAAGATCGTGCTCTACGCGGCCACCACCGTCATCATCATCCTGGGCACCCTGGTCATCTTCACGTTCGACCCGTGCCCCGTGGTCAACGGCGTCCAGCTTCCCGGCGGATTCTGCCCCGCACCTTAGGGGCGCAGCCGTCACGGCTCAGCCGTAACAGCGGAGCCGCCGCGGACCGCTGCCCCAGCGGGCAGGCACGGTCCGTCACGGCAACTGATCTTGCCTGCCGAGCGCAGGCGCAGATTGCACGAGACTTCACCGGACAGGCGCGAACCTGCCGGTGGGTTATAGCGAATTTTGAGAGAAAGAGCGTCTGGTATGCAGGTCCATAAGTACGACGTCGTGATCGTCGGTGCCGGTGGCGCCGGGATGCGCGCGGCGATCGAATCAGGTCAGCGCGCCCGAACAGCAGTATTGACCAAGCTCTACCCCACGCGGTCCCACACCGGCGCGGCGCAKGGCGGCATGTGTGCGGCCCTGGCCAACGTCGAGGAAGACAACTGGGAGTGGCACACCTTCGACACCATCAAGGGCGGCGACTACCTGGTTGACCAGGACGCCGCCGAGGTCATGGCGAAGGAAGCGATCGACGCCGTCCTGGACCTGGAGAAGATGGGCCTGCCGTTCAACCGCACGCCCGAGGGCCGCATTGACCAGCGCCGTTTCGGCGGCCACACCCGCGACCACGGCAAGGCACCGGTCCGCCGCGCCTGCTACGCCGCGGACCGCACCGGCCACATGATCMTGCAGACCCTGTACCAAAACTGCGTCAAGCACAACGTTGAGTTCTACAACGAGTACTACGTGCTGGACCTGCTGACCGTCGAGGAAGACGCGGTCCGCGAGGACGGCACCCCGTACAAGCAGAAGCGCGTTGCMGGCGTCGTGTCCTACGACCTCGCCTCCGGCGAACTGCACGTCTTCCAGGCCAAGTCCGTGGTGTTCGCCTCCGGCGGCGCCGGCAAAGTCTTCAAGACCACGTCCAACGCCCACACCCTCACCGGTGACGGCATGGGCATCGCGTTCCGCCGGGGCATCCCGCTGGAGGATATGGAGTTCTTCCAGTTCCACCCGACAGGTCTTGCCGGGCTGGGCATCCTCCTCTCCGAGGCCGCCCGCGGCGAAGGCGCCATCCTGCGCAACTCCGAGGGTGAACGCTTCATGGAGCGTTACGCGCCCACCATCAAGGACCTCGCCCCGCGCGACATCGTGGCCCGTTCCATGGCCAACGAAGTCCGCGAGGGACGCGGCTGCGGCCCGAACAAGGACTACGTCCTGTTGGACCTGACGCACCTTGAGCCCGCACACATCGACGCCAAGCTGCCGGACATCACCGAGTTCGCCCGCACCTACCTGGGTGTGGAGCCGTACACGGAGCCGGTTCCGGTGTTCCCGACGGCGCACTACGCCATGGGCGGCATCCCCACGAACATCAGCGCCGAGGTCCTCCAGGACAACGACACCGTGGTCCCGGGCCTCTATGCCGCCGGCGAGGTCGCCTGCGTCTCCGTCCACGGCTCCAACCGCCTGGGCACCAACTCGCTGCTGGACATCAACGTGTTCGGCAAGCGCGCCGGCATCGCCGCCGCCGAATACGCCAAGACCGCGGACTTCGTGGAGCTCCCGGCAGACCCGGAGGCGTACACGCTGAACCTGCTGGACCACGTCCGCACCTCCGACGGCACCGAGAAGGTCGCTGCGATCCGCAAGGAACTGCAGGACACCATGGATGCCAACATGCAGGTGTTCCGCACCGCCGATACCCTGAACCAGGTCCTGAAAGACATCGCGTCCTTCKAGGAGCGGTACCAGCGCATCAGCGTCCAGGACAAGGGCAAGCGCTTCAACCTGGACCTGCTCGAGGCCGTGGAACTGGGCTTCCTGCTGGAGCTCGCCAAGGTCATGACCGTGGCGGCCCTGCACCGCGAGGAGTCCCGCGGCGGACACTTCCGCGAGGACTTCCCCGAGCGCGACGACGAAAAATTCATGAAGCACTCCATGGCGTACAAGGATGAGCATGCTCCGGCGGACGGTTCCGCCGAGGCGATTGCCGGCATCCGGCTTGCCACCAAACCGGTGGTCTTTACGCGCTACGAGCCGATGGTGAGGAAGTACTAAGATGAGCGCTGAACTCGCTGAGCCAGCATCCAAGATCGAACTGCCCGCCGGCGTCGGCGGGGGCGGGGAAATCCCGTCCTTCGACGTCACGCTGCGCGTGCGCCGCTACAACCCCGAGGTCTCCGAGGACGCCACGTGGGATGACTTCAAGGTCACCATGTACGGCACGGACCGCGTGCTGGACGCCCTGCACAAGATCAAGTGGGAGATGGACGGCAGCGTCTCCTTCCGCCGCTCCTGCGCCCACGGCGTCTGMGGCTCCGATGCCATGCGCATCAACGGCCGCAACCGCCTCGCCTGCAAGACGCTGCTGAAGGACCTGGACACGTCCAAGCCCATCACGGTCGAGCCGATCAAGGGCCTGCCGGTGGAGAAGGACMTGATCGTGGACATGGAGCCCTTCTTCCAGTCTTTCCGCGAAGTCATGCCCTTCCTGATCAACCGCGGCCACGAGCCCACCAAGGAACGCCTGCAGTCCGCCGAGGACCGCGAGCGGTTCGACGACACCACCAAGTGCATCCTGTGCGCCGCGTGCACCTCGTCCTGCCCGGTGTTCTGGACCGATGGCCAGTACTTCGGCCCGGCGGCCATCGTCAACGCACACCGCTTCATCTTCGATTCCCGCGATGACGCCGGCGACATGCGCCTGGAGATCCTCAACGACAAGGAAGGCGTGTGGCGCTGCCGCACCACCTTCAACTGCACCGAAGCGTGCCCCCGCGGCATCCAGGTCACGCAGGCCATCGCCGAGGTCAAGCAGGCCATCCTGTCCCGCAAGGTCTAGCGACTCCTCCAGAACCAGGAGAAACAGACGACGGCGCCTCTCACCTTATGGGTGGGGGCGCCGTCGTCGTCTTCTCGCCCACACGAAAGGGGACACCATGTCCCGTTCAGAAAAAGTCTCGTTCCAAGGTTCCACCGGCGAACTGCTCTCCGGCGTCGTGGACCTGCCCGAAGGCCCGGTGAAGGGCTGGGGCGTGTTCTCGCACGGCTTCACCCTGGGCAAGGACAGCCCCTCGGCGTCGCGGATGTGCAAGGCCCTGGCGGACAACGGCGTGGGCATGCTCCGGTTCGACAACCTGGGGCTCGGGGAGTCCGCGGGGATGTGGTCGGAGGGCTCGTTCAGCCACAAGGTGGCCGACACCGTCAAGGCCGCCGAGTTCATGCGGGACTCGGGCCGGCGGGTGTCGTTGCTGGTGGGACATTCGTTCGGCGGCGCTGCTGTCCTGTCCGCGGCCCGGCAGATTCCGGAGCTCAAGGCTGTTGCGACGGTGGGCGCCCCGTTMTCGCCCAAGCACGTGGCCCACGTCTTTGACGCGGCGCTGGACCGGATCCTGGAGGAGGGAAGCGCCGAGGTGGACCT
>NZ_JBFTHK010000277.1:0-3971 GCF_056394205.1 Arthrobacter sp. 10T413_2
ACCCCCGCCTCCGCCATGGAGGATCGAGTTGATGAGGATTCCGCCGAGGATCGCGCCGCCGAGGCCTCCGCCGCCGCTGCCACCGAACATCCCGCCGCGCCCGTAACCCTGGTTGGCGTAGCCGCCGAAGTGGTCAACATCGGACTGTGCCAACTGCGCAGCCTGGGCCGCCAGAGCGTAGGCCTGCTGCGCGTACTGCAGTGCGGTCACGGGGTCGTTGCGGGAGATGGAGAGCGCGTAGTCCAGGTTCCGCTGGGCCTCGGCCAGGCGCGTGCGGGCCTCGGTGCCCACGCCGCCGCGGCGGGCGGTGATGTAGTCCGACGTCGCGCTGATCTGCGCCTGGGCCGATGTGATGGTCTGTTGCAGCGAGGCCTGGGCGCGGCGCGCCTGTTCCTGCTGGTCGCGGATTCCGCTGAGCGATTCATCGAGGGTCTGGTGCGCGGCTGTCACGCGTTCCAGCGTGGCGACGGGATCGATCTTGCCGCCCTGGATTTCAGCCTTGACCTGGGCAAGGGCTGCTTCCACGGCAGCGACCGGTCCCGAAAGTTCCGGATGGGCGCCGGACTGGATCATCGCCTTGGCCTGGGCCAGGTCCTGGGCGGTATCGACGACGGCGGTTTCCAGGCCGCTGCGCGCTTCGCCGAGGCTGTCGGCCACCTTGGTGATGGCGCCGATCAGCACGTTTGTCTGGTGCAGGCTTTCTTCCGCGGCGCGCACGGCCACGGCGGCGAGACTGTTTTCGCCCGCGGCGAGTTTTTCCTTCGCCGCGGTGGAAGCGTTCTGCACGAAGTCGAGGCGTTCCTTGGCCTGCTTGATATTGTCCGCCACCTGGACCAGGGCACTCTCGGCGTACTTGGCGMGCAGATCCGTCAGCGACTGTTCGGYACTGGCAATCTTTGCCTCGGCTTCCGCGGCTCCGGCGCCGACGGCAGCGAGGGCCTCGGGGGCGTTCTTCTCCAGCTCCCGCAGGGAATCGAAGTCCGCTTTCTGCTCCTGCAGCGATGCCAGGGCGGCTTCGGAACGGCGGATGATTTCCCCGAGCCAGCTCCGMTGCTGTTCCTCGGTATCGGGAATGTGGTCATCCAGCTGCTGCTGAAGCTTGAAGGACTCCGTCATGTGGGCCTTGGCCTCTTGCAGCGCTTTGGTGAAGTTTCCCACCGCAGAGTCACCGTACTGGGCTTGGGCGAAGCCAAGTTCCTGCTCGCTGGACTTGATGGCGTCGTCGGCCTCGATCAGCAGGGAATCGCTCTTGCGGCGCAACTCTGCCACGCTGAGGCCCGCCAGCGGGTCCGGCTGGGCACCTTGAGCTCCGCCGGAGGCGCCGGAACCTTGGGCGGCCTTTTTCCGGCGGCTGCGGAAGTAAAGGTAGGCACCCGCTCCGCCCACGRCCACGACGCCGACTCCCACCAGGACGGCGTTGCCGGCCCCGGCTTCGGACGGCACGGTGCCGCTGCCCCCGGCCGCCGCGTCGCCCACCGCAGCGGCGGTATCAATCGCCGCCTGCGCGAAGTCGCGCTTTCCGCCGGCCAGGTTCGGAACGATGGCGTTTTGGGTGATATTGGACGTCTTGGAGTAGATGGCGCTGGCCGAGTTGGGGGAGAAGTAGTACTTGCCGTCGTCGGACATGGTGAGGATGACGTCGGCCTTGCCCATCCCCTTGTTGGTCGCCACGGCCACCGCCCAGGCCTTAGGGTCCGAGGGGTTCTCGAACGTCTTTGCCGTAATGACGTACAGGTTGTACTTGTGGTCCTTCAGTAGCTTCTGGATGGCGTCCTGGACTTCGCCCTTGCGGCTGCCGAGCATATTCGCGCTGTCCACGATGTTTTGCCCGGACGGGATAGTCACCGGGTCTTCGGCCAGGGCCGGAGCGGCGGGAAGCGCCAGCAATCCAGCCACGCCAACGACGGCGAGGAAACGAATCAACTTAGACCGCATGTGCAACCCTTCAGCACTTCTGGGACCGGTTCGGTCGAACCAGCCGTCACAGAATGCAGCAGCGCCCCCACGCAGATGTAAAGCCGCAGGTCGCTGTGGCAATTCCATTTGATTCTATGGTGCACCCAAATGGCAGTCCACCTTGGGGAATATGCCACCAGCGAAAAGCGCTTAAGCTGGCAAACCGGCAATCAGGCCGCTGTCCATCCGTTCAGGAACCTCCCAGCAAATGTCCGCTCTAGTATCAGTCTGAGCKACCATAGTTATAGGCAGACGAGGATGAAAGGAAGTCTCATGACTGAGAACCCAGTGCCGGGTGCGTCACCGGAGCCGACACAACAGAACCGGGGACCGGCCGAACCGCAGGAGGGCGCCCCGACGCAGCCGAATGCCTCAGCGCAGCCGCAGGGCGCCCGCACCCCGGAGACGGCACCCGGAAACCCGGCACCCGAGAACCCGACGCTTCGGCTGGACGGCGCCGAGGACGGCGCGCCGCGTCCGGTCTACCCGCAGCACCAGCCGRCCCCGGCCCAGCCTTCCCAGCCGCAGCACCCCGGCGCCGACACTCAGCAGTTCGGTGCCCCCGCGCCGCACGCAGGCCCGTACGGCGCTCCCGCCCAGCCCGGCCAGGGTMACGGCCAGCCCCCGTAMGGCCAGGCTCAGCAAGCACATTCCCCGTACAGCCAGGCGCCCTACGGCGCCCACCCCGGCAACCAGCCGGCGTCGGCCTATGCCCCCGGCGCGAGCTTTGTGAACAACCCCGCCCACGCCCCCAAGCGCAAGGCAGCGTTCGGCGTCCCTGTCCTCATCGCCAGCATCGTGGCGGCCGGCCTGATCGGCGGCGGTGTGGTGGCGGGCAGCAACGCGCTGCTGGGCGACCGTACCTCCACAGCCTCCACGAGCAACACGAGCCAGGCCGGGCCGGTGATCGTCAACAACAGGGACGACGTCAACGCCATCAGCGCCGCCGCCCTGAAAGCTTCCCCCAGCGTGGTGACCATCAAGGCCACCAGCGGCAGCGACGGCGGCACCGGCAGCGGCATCATCCTTGACACGGACGGCCATGTGCTGACCAACACCCACGTGGTAACTCTCGACGGTAAGGCCGCCAACGCCACCATGGAGGTCCGGACCAGCGACGGCAAGGTCTACGCCGCGAAGATCGTCGGTACAGACCCGCTCTCCGATCTTGCAGTGATCAAGATCGACAACCCCTCCGGGCTGGTTCCGGCCACGCTGGGTGACTCGAACAAGCTGAACGTCGGTGACACCGCCGTCGCCATCGGCTCGCCGCTCGGCCTCACCGGAACCGTCACCGATGGCATCGTCTCCACCCTGAACCGGACCATCAGCGTGGCATCCTCGGCCGCGCCGAAGGGCGGGGCGGACAACTCCCAGGGCGGTGACCAGGGCTTCCAGTTCGCACCTCCGGGCGGCGGMCAGACCCAGAACACCGCTGACCAGGGATCCATCTCGATCAACGTCATCCAGACGGACGCGGCCATCAACCCGGGCAACTCCGGCGGCGCACTGGTGAACACGAAGGGCGAAATCATCGGCGTCAACGTCGCGATCGCCTCCGCCGGCGGCGACTCGTCCACCGGCAGCAGCAGCGGTAACATCGGCGTCGGATTCAGCATCCCGATCAACAACGCCAAGCGCGTTGCCCAGGAGATCATCAGCAACGGCAAGGCCACCCACGCACAGTTCGGCGTGAGCGTGAAAGCCAAGGCGGCAGGAGCGTCCTCCTCCGGATTCTCGGTGGGCGCCGAGGTCGCGACCGTCGAGCCCGGCTCGGCCGCTGACAAGGCCGGCATCAAGGTTGGCGACGTCGTGACGAAGTTCCAGGACCTGACCATCAGCGATCCCAACCAGCTGACCGCCGCGGTGCGCGAACAGCCGGCCGGGGCCACGGTCAAGGTCACGGTGCTGCGCGGCGGCCAGCCGAAGGAAGTCGATGTAACCCTYGGCACTGCTGCCGACCAATAGAGGCAGCAGCCGATAGACAGCAGAGAGGCCGGGCGGCACCGAAAGGT
>NZ_JBFTHK010000278.1:0-3680 GCF_056394205.1 Arthrobacter sp. 10T413_2
GGGGGTCAACGGTGTGGCCTGAACTACAGCTAGAATTGACTGCGAACAAGAATTCAAACTTGACCAAGAGCGCGCTGGCCGCCGGGGKCTTACCTCCTGCACGATACCAAGCCGCTCTTGTTCCGGCCCGCCAAGGAGGATCAGTGCCCGTCTCGAAGCCGCGTAAGAGGACTGCCAGTGTGGCCCCGCAGACTTCTGCTGCGGCCTACAAGCCCAATCCGGTCTGGTTCAAGCCCGTCATGTTTGGCCTGATGATCGTTGGTCTGCTGTGGATCATCACGTTCTACATCACTCAAGGCGCCTTTCCGGTACAGGCCTGGGGCTCATGGAACATCGTCGCCGGGTTCGGAATMGCGATCATCGGCTTCCTGATGACCACGCGCTGGCGTTCCTGAACCACGCCTCCGCGGAGCATGTCCCTGATGGGCCGGTACACATTGTGTGCCGGCCCATCACCGTTAATCCCGGCGCTCGAGCGCCCGGCTCCCAGGTTCCAGGTAGCCGTGCTTCAGGCGGCGGTGCCCTTTKACCGATAATGCTGGGAGCGGCATTAACCCAGCGAAGGATTCCAGATGACCCCGGCAGTTAGCGGCTCAATTATTGGCGACGACGGGCTGGCGCGGCCTGTGTGGGCAGCCGTGGATCCCATGCTGCGTGAATACTACGACACCGAGTGGGGAATGCCCGTCCGGGAAGAGCAGGGTCTCTACGAACGAATCTGCCTCGAGGGGTTCCAGGCCGGGCTGTCCTGGGCGACGATTCTGCGGAAGCGGCCCTCCTTCCGTGCGGCATTCAAGGACTTCCACCCGGAGACGGTTGCGTCCTTCACCGACGCCGATGTGGAACGGCTCATGCTCGATGCCGGCATTGTCCGGAACCGGCTCAAGATCCAGGCAACGATCACGAACGCCAGGGCCACTCTGGCGTTGCGGGACGACGGCGGCCTGGTCGACTTCGTCTGGGCCTTTCAGCCCTCAACCACGCCCCGGCCCCATTCGCTGGACCAGGTCCCGACGACCTCGGCCGAGTCTGTGGCCCTGTCCAAGGCGCTGCGCAAGAAGGGCTTCGCGTTCGTCGGACCCACCACCATGTTTGCGCTCATGGAAGCCATCGGAATTGTGGATACCCATCTGCTGGACAGCCACCGGCGCGGAACGTCGGGCGTCTGGCCGCACTGATGCCGCGGTTCGGTGGGGCGGACTGACGCGGTGCCGCGCAGCGCCGGATGCATGAACCGACTTTATCCACAGCTGTGCACAAGTCTGGGGAAACTTATCCACATTGTTCATAAGTTTCCGTTCATTCATGCCTTCCATCCCTGTTAAAAGGCCGCAGCTGGCCGCCCCGGAGACGGCGGGATCTCCGCCGGGCCATGAATTACAAAGCTGTAAGTTATTAACAGTGTGGATTCCCTGTGGAAAAGTGTMGTTGATCGGCCCTCCGCCCCGTCCGGCGCTTCGCGGCCGTGCCAGGCGACGCCAGAAGCAACTGTTCCGGCCGGCGGACTGCGACGAATAAGTTATCCACTTAGTAACAGTGTTCTACCCACAAGTTATCCACAGCTGGGGATAACCGCCGGCGCGGGAATCCGGCATGCCTTGCTGGTGGGCCATGAACCGGATTTCTTCGCGCCGCTGCTAAGAGCATCAAGTTATTAACACTGTGAATAACCCTGTTGAAAGACCTCGGGACCGGCCGGCGACGCGTGCCGTGCAGCCTGAAGCKCGGCCGGTCACACGATCCAGCGACGCGGGGCGGCGGACCGGCGGGAGGCCGGCAGCCCATCTGCAGTTCCTGGGGACGCATTGTTGCATGTTGCAGGGCGAAGCAGCGGACTCGGCGAATAAACAGAGTTGTCCACTTACTCACAGGGCAACCCACAGAAGTTATCCACAGGTGTGGAGATCCATCGGACGGCTTCACCACGCTCCCGGAAATTCGCCAGCTGTGGCCGTCAGATCGGGAAACCCGGCACGAACTACACGCATGTAAGTTATTAACAATGTGGATAAACCCTGTGGAAAACTTCCACCGGCGACAGCGGAGATCGCCGCGGATCGGACGGGTTTTCCCCGGGGGTGCAGACGGGGGTGCAGACGGGTGGGTGCAGACGGGTGGGTGCAGACGGGTGTTCGGGTCGTGCCGGCGGGCTGGTGGGGTGCGCCGTCCGGRGCGGCTTTGCGGGCCGGAGACGGCGATAGACGGCCGGGGAGCGGCGTGTTCACGTCGAAGTGCCCCCGGACGAAACTGCCCGGAACTGCGCCCGGATGGATGGGCACGAGTACGGCAGGGCGCAGACGGGATCGGCGGCAAAGGGCGCCGCGGGGTGGACGGCAAAGGTGGCGGAGGCGGGCCCGACTTAAGCGGCGCCGGCCATCCGGACGCCTGAAACGACGATCACGAGCGCCAGGACGCCGGCGAGGCCGATCACCTGGATCAGAGTCTGCCGGGGTCCGCGGGGAGTGTAGGCAATGACGACGGCGCTCAGGGCGCCGGTGACGAGGCCGCCAAGATGGGCCTGCCACGCGATCTGAGGGACCATGAATCCGATGACGCCGTTGATGGCGATCAGGACCAGGAGTTGGCGGATATCGCCKCCGCGTTGCCGCTGGACCACCAGCAGGGCGCCGAACAGGCCGAAGATGGCGCCGGAGGCTCCGACGAGGCCAACGGGGCCGTTCACGGGATAGACCGGGGTCAGCAGGAGGAAGCCGGCCGAGCCGCCGACGGCGGAGAGCAGATAGATCGCCAGGAAGCGGACATGGCCCAGCAGCGGTTMAAGGATCTGGCCGAAAATCCACAACGTGTACATGTTCAGGACGATGTGGAGCAGGAATCCCTGGGAGTGCAGGAACGCCGACGTGAGCATCCGCCACGGCTCGCTGTCAGTGAAGGCGGGGGCGTAGGCCAGCTGCTGGTAGATCCCGTCGTTGGGGACGATCCACTGCAGGGCATAAACAAGGGCGCACAGACCGATGATCACGAGAGTGACGACCGGTTTGCCGATGGTCACGGCGCCGCCGTAGACGGTCCTGACGATCGGCGTCGTGCGTTTGGTTTCGTTGACGCAGTCAACGCATTGGAATCCGACGGCGGCCGCCCGCTGGCAATCGGGGCACGCAGGGCGCCCGCATCGCTGGCAGCGCACATAGGCGGGCCGGTCCGGGTGTCTGGGGCACACCGGGATCTCCGCGGACGGCTCTGCCGCCGGAACTCCGTAGCTCATGGTGTGGGTTAGAGCTTCTCGATATCAATGCTGTTGATGGTGACGTCCTCGACGGGGCGGTCGCCCATGCCGGTGCGGACGCCCTCGATCGCGTCGACGACCTTCTTGGATTCTTCATCGGCGACCTCGCCAAAGATGCTGTGCTTGCCCTGCAGCCAGCCCGTGGGGATGGTGGTGATGAAGAACTGGGAACMGTTGGTGCCGCGGMCCATCTGGATGCCGGCGTTGGCCATGGCCAGCTTGTACGGCTCGTTGAACGTCAGTTCCGGGTGGATTTCGTCGTCGAACTTGTAGCCCGGTCCGCCCGTGCCGCGGCCCAGCGGATCGCCGGCCTGGATCATGAAGTCCTTGATGATACGGTGGAAGATGGTGCCGTTGTAGAGCGGCGTGCCCGTCTTGTCCTCGCCCGTTTCCGGGTGGGTCCAGGCCTTCTCACCGGTGGCCAGTCCGACGA
>NZ_JBFTHK010000279.1:0-3649 GCF_056394205.1 Arthrobacter sp. 10T413_2
CCTCTGGAACACCACCTGCTGCAAACCTGGATCGGCGTCGGCGGCACCCCCGAATCCGTGCTGCGCTGCGCAGAATACGGCTACCCGATCATCTTCGCCATCATTGGCGGCCAGCCGCGGTCCTTCGCCCCGCTGGCCGGCCTCTACCGCGAGGCCATGGCCAAATACGGGCACCCGATGCAGCAGATGGCCACGCATTMACCCGGCCACATCGCCGCTACGGATGAGGAAGCACGGGAGGAGTTCTTCCCGCACTGGATCGCGATGCGCAACCGGATTGGCGCGGAGCGGGGCTGGGGCCCAGGCAACCGGGCCGAGTTTGATGCCATGTGCACGCCCGAGGGAGCACTCTACGTGGGGTCACCGGATACCGTGGCCGCAAAAATCGCGCTGCTGAAGAAGAACCTGGGCGTGGACCGCTTTGACCTCAAATACAGCAACGGCACCCTGCCACACCCGGCCATGATGCGCTCGATCGAACTGTTTGGCACCGAAGTGGTGCCCMGCGTCACCGCACTGCTGGCCAAGGCCGCAGGGAAATGACCCGGCCGCAGAACTGAAAGAATAGGAACCATGACTTCCAGCATGCCTCGCAACGAGGAACTCTTTGACCGCGCCCGCCGGCTGATGCCGGGCGGCGTGAACTCACCCGTGCGCGCCTTCGGCTCCGTGGGCGGGACGCCGCGGTTCATGGTGTCCGCCAAGGGTGCCTATCTCACCGACGCCGACGGCGCGGACTAYGTCGACCTCGTCTGCTCCTGGGGTCCGGCGCTGCTGGGGCACGCCCACCCGGAGGTCATCGCCGCCGTGCATGCCGCCGTCGACCGCGGCCTGTCCTTCGGCGCGTCCACGCCCGACGAAGCCAACCTGGCCGCGATCGTCAAGGAGCGCGTCCCGGCCGCCGAACGCGTCCGGATGGTCTCCACCGGCACCGAAGCCACCATGACCGCCATCCGGCTGGCCCGCGGCTTCACCGGCCGCAACCTCGTCATCAAGTTCGCCGGCTGCTACCACGGCCACCTCGACGGCCTCCTCGCCGCGGCAGGTTCCGGCCTGGCGACCCTTGCGCTGCCCGGCTCGGCCGGCGTCACGGCCGCGACGGCGGCCGAAACCCTCGTGCTGCCCTACAACGACCTCGACGCCGTCGAGGCCGCCTTCGCCAAGCACGGTGACAGCATCGCCGCTGTCATCACCGAGGCCGCCCCGGCCAACATGGGCGTGGTCACCCCCGGCGAGGGCTTCAACGCAGGTCTTTCCCGGATCACCCGCGAGCACGGCGCCCTGCTGATCCTCGACGAGGTCCTCACCGGGTTCCGCACCGGCTACTCCGGCTACTGGGGCCTGACCGGCGGGGCCGCCGACGCCGTCGAGCCGTGGACCCCGGACCTGCTGACCTTCGGAAAGGTGATCGGGGGAGGCATGCCGACGGCGGCCCTCGGCGGACGCGCCGAGGTTATGGACTACCTGGCGCCGTTGGGCCCCGTCTACCAGGCCGGCACCCTCTCCGGTAACCCGGTAGCCATGGCCGCCGGCGTCGCGACGCTCACCCACGCCACCCCCGAGGTCTACTCGTTCGTKGACGCCCGCTCCCTGGAGCTCTCCGCAGCGCTGTCCTCCGCCCTCGACGCCGCCGGCGTGGACCACTCCATCCAGCGCGCCGGCAACCTGTTCTCCGTGGCCTTCGGCACGGGCGCCCGCGGCGTACACAACTACGACGACGCCCAGGGCCAGGAAGTGTTCCGCTACGCCCCCTTCTTCCACTCGATGCTGGACTCGGGCGTCTACCTGCCGCCGTCGGTCTTTGAAGCCTGGTTCCTCTCCGMGGCGCACGACGACGCCGCGATGAACCGGATCTTCGACGCCCTGCCGGCCGCGGCGAAGGCGGCCGCCGCCGCGAAGGCGTAGGGTCCCTGAGCGTTAACCGACCGAAGCCTTAACGACTGATGGCACCCGCAGCGGCGGGTGCCATCAGTCGTTAACGCTGCAAACGCCGGCAGCGMTGGAAGGGCGGCAGGCGAACTAGAGAACGTCCGMGAGGAAGCCCTGCAGCCGTTMGGTCCGCGKGTTCGTGAAGATCTCTTCCGGCGGGCCGGACTCCACGACGACGCCGCCGTCCATGAACGTCACTGTGTCCGAGACGTTGCGGGAGAAGCCCATCTCGTGGGTCACCACCACCATGGTCATGCCGCCCTTGGCGAGGTCGGCCATCAGCGCCAGCACGCCCTTGACGAGCTCCKGGTCGAGGGCCGAGGTGGCCTCGTCGAAGAACATCACTTCCGGCTTCATGGCCAGGGCGCGCGCAATGGCCACGCGCTGCTGCTGGCCGCCGGAGAGGTTGGCGGGACGCGCGTCGGCCTTGTGCTTGAGCCCGACGAGGTCGAGCTGCTCGAGAGCCTCAGCCCGGGCCTGCTCGGCCGGCAGCTTGCGCAGCTTCCGCAGTGCGAGCGAGACGTTGTCCACGACGGTCTTGTGCGGGAACAGGTTGAAYTGCTGGAACACCATGCCGATCCGCTGGCGAAGCTCGTCCGGGTTGTCCTTCAGGACCGAGCGGCCGTCCAGCAGGATGTCGCCCTGATCMGGTTCGATCAGGCGGTTCATGACGCGCAGGAGCGTGGACTTGCCCGATCCGGAGKGGCCGATCACCGAAGCGGTGGTGCCCTTCTMGACGTGCAGGTCGATGCCGCGAAGGACATGGTTCGAGCCGAAGGACAGGTGCAGGTTCTTGCCGGTCAGCGAACCGGAAGCGAATTCGCTCATGGCTGTGCTCCTTTCCCGATCAGGGCCGCGGCGTCGTCCGKCTGCCGTTTCTMCGGACGGCCGSTGCGCAGGCGGTTGTCGATGTAGTTGACCAAGTGGGTGAGCGGAACGGTCAGGATGAGGTACATGAACGCCGCGGCGATCAGCGGCGACAGGTTCCCCGTGTTGGCGGCGGCGTCGTTACCGATGCGGAAGATCTCGCGMTGGCTGGCGAGCAGGCCCAGCAGATAGATCAGGGAGGAGTCCTTGATCAGCGAGATGAACTGGTTGACCAGGGCCGGCAGCACGCGGCGGATGCCCTGCGGAATCACCACGAGGCGCATGGAGTCGCCGTAGCTGAAGCCCAAGGCCCGGGACGCTTCCAGCTGGCCCTTCTCCACGCTCTGGATGCCCGAGCGGAAGATCTCGCCGATGTAGGCGGCCGCCATGAGCGTCAGGGCGAGGATACCGAGCGGGAACGGGTTGGTGGATCCGGTCAGTTCCCGGACCACGGGTCCGAGCCCGATGCCGATGAGGAGGATGACCACAATGGCGGGGACGCCGCGGAAGATGTCCGTGTAGATCCGGGAGAGCCAGCGCAGCGCAGTGATGCGGGACGTTCCCATGACGGCCAGGACCATGCCCAGGATGCACCCGAGCACGCCCGAGGTAACCGCCAGGATCAGGGTGTTGGGCAGGCCGACCATAATCATGTTCGGCAGGACGGCCGCCATCGCCTCCCAGTCGAAGAAGGTCTTTACGAGTTGATCGAGTGCATCCATGGACTAGGACTTCGGAACGGTGACAGCCTTGGAACCCGGGGACCACGTGGCCGGGGTCTCACGGTCCGGGTACCATTCCTTGGTCAGCTTGGACCAGGTACCGTAGGCAATCACGGCGTCGAGGCCGGAGT
>NZ_JBFTHK010000280.1:0-3634 GCF_056394205.1 Arthrobacter sp. 10T413_2
CTCCCAGCCCGCCCGCGCAATAGAACGCGCCCTCAAGAGCGAGGGCCTGACGGCCCAGGAACTTGATCTGGTCGAGATCAACKAGGCCTTCGCGTCCGTGCTCATCCAATCCGCCAAGGACCTCGGCATCGAGTCGGACGCCGTCAACGCCGAGGGAGGCGCCATTGCCCTCGGGCACCCGGTGGGGGCTTCGGGCGCGCGCCTGGTCCTGCACCAGGMGCTGGCCCTGAAGCGCCGCGGCGGAGGCATCGGCGTCGTAGCTCTCTGTGGCGGCGGCGGCCAGGGCGACGCCCTGATCCTCAAGGCATGACCATCCCAACGAAGAAGCAGGCCATGAAAACCAGCAACCACGACGACGGCTTTGGAACCATCTCCGTCGCAGCCATCMTGGCCGAATCCGCACGCAGGACGCCGGACAGCATCGCCCTGATCGTCGGCGAGGACGAAACCAGCTACGCCTGCCTCTGGCGTGAGACCCGCGCCTACGCCGGGGCGCTGCGCGCGCGGGGCATCGGCCCCGGAGATGCCGTCGCCGTCCTGATCCCCAACGTCCCGGACTTCGCCCGGGTGTATTACGCCGTCCTGGCCCTGGGCGCCGTCGTTGTTCCGGTACACGCCCTGCTCAAGGCACGCGAAATCGACTACGTGCTCCAGGACAGCGGCGCCAGGATGTTGATCTGCGCCGCATCCCTGATGAAGGAAGGCGCTGCGGGCGCCGCYACCGCCGGAACCGATCTCCTGACCGTGATGGCGGCGGACGACGACGGGCTGCCGCGGCTCGAAGACGAGGCCGCCGCGTCCCGGCCAATCGACAGCTACGTCCCGTGCCGGCCCTCCGACACCGCCACGATCCTCTACACCTCCGGCACCACAGGCAAGCCGAAGGGCGCCCTTGGCACGCATTTCGCCTTGGTGGAACAGACMAGCGTCCTGCTGACAAGCGTCATGGACTTCAAGCCCGGCGACGTCCTCTTCGGCGGATTGCCGCTGTTCCACACGTTCGGCCAGACCGTCGTTCTCAACACGGGACTGCGCGCGGGCGCCACCGTGGTCATGATGCCCCGCTTCAGCGGCGATGGTGCCCTGAACCTGATGGCACGGCACAAGGTGAACATTTTCGTCGGTGTGCCGACCATGTATGTGGCGCTCCTTGAAGCGGCCAAGACGGTCGACGTCCGCCCGGCCGCCCTGCGCTACGGCATCTCCGGCGGCGCGTCCCTCCCGCTGGCCGTCATGGACAAGTTCCGCGACGTMTTCGGCGTGGAGATCCACGAAGGCTACGGACTGACCGAGACGTCCCCCGTCGCCGCATTCAACCACGTCGGCACAGCACCCCGGCCCGGCACCATCGGCGTCCCGATTTGGGGCGTCGACATCGAAATTGCCCGCGCCGAAAMGGTCGAAAGCATCGAGCTGCTGCCCTGCGGCGAACTTGGCGAGCTCGTCATCCGCGGACACCTCCTGATGAAGGGCTACCTCAACCGGCCGGAGGCCACCGCCGAGGCGATCGTCGACGGCTGGTTCCGTACCGGGGACCTTGGGACGAAGGACGACGACGGCTACCTGAGAATCGTTGACCGCAAGAAGGACATGATCATCCGCAACGGCTACAACGTCTACCCCCGCGAGGTAGAGGAAATCCTCCTCACCCACCCGGAAGTCGTCAGTGCCGCCGTCTACGGAATTCCGCACGACGTCCACGGCCAGGAAATTGCCGMCGCGATCGTGCTCGACGCCGGAGCCACGGCCACCGAGGCAGACCTGATGGAATTCGCCAGCGCCCAACTCGCCGCGTACAAATATCCTCGCGTCGTCAGGCTGCTCGAGGAGCTCCCCCTCGGGCCCAGCGGAAAAATCCTCAAGCGCAACCTGGCTGCCGAATCCGTCGGATCCTAACGGCCATGCCCCGTCGGCGGCGGCGGCCGTGCCCAGGATATCCACCGACTCCACCGACATTCCGCTCCTCAGATAAGGACCCKATTCATGACTGAGACCAGCCGCAAGGACTACAACACCATCGACGTTCCCGTGCGCGGCGGCCTTCTCCATGCMGCCGTCTGGGGAGAAGAGAATCCCGCGGCGCCGACCATCCTCGCCGTGCACGGAGTGACGTCCTCGCACATGCAGTGGACGGTCCTGGCGGATGCCCTCCCCGCCGTCCGCATCATCGCGCCGGACCTGCGGGGCCGAGGGCGCAGCAACGCGCTGCCCGGACCCTTCGGCATGGCCGCCCACGCCCAGGACCTGGCGGCTCTCCTAGATGCCGTCTCCGCCGGCCCCATTGTGGTCCTCGGACACTCCATGGGCGCCTTCGTCGCGCAAGTCTTTGCCCGCGCCTATCCGCAACGGGTGAGCTYGCTCCTGCTGGTGGACGGCGGACTTCCGCTTCCGCTKCCGCCCGGAGTCAGCGTGGACCAGGCCATTGATGCGATTCTCGGGCCCGCGGCGGCCCGTCTGTCGATGAGCTTCCCGGACCATGAAACGTACCTGGAATTCTGGCGCCGTCACCCGGCCTTTGCCGACGACTGGAACGACGACGTCGAAGCTTACGCGCGGTACGACTTGCTCGGCGAGGCTCCGAACCTTCGTCCCTCGACCACCATCGAGGCAATGACCGAGGACTCGAGAGATCTCCTGGCCGGCGACTCAGTCCGGCATGCCCTTCAGGACCTGAACCACCCCGCCGTCCTGCTGTGGGCGCCTCGCGGACTCCTCAACGAATCCCCCGGCCTTTACACCCACGAAACCGTCGACGCCTGGGCCGGCAGCCACCGGTCACTGCGGGCCGAAGTGGTACCCGAGGTCAACCACTACACAATCGTTATGGGAAGCTCAGGCGCGGCCCGGGTGGCCGCCGCGGTCAAGGAGGCCCTGGACGCCGACCAGACCGGCACAGCGGGCCGGTACACACCAGTTGACTAACCCGCCGCGTTGAAGAMGCAGCGTTTTGTGTTTGCGCCGGGCCATGGCCGCACCCGAGCGGAGCCGGTACAACTAAGTCATGACGACCTTTCCCTTGGTGCTCGGTCCCATGATGCGGTACGTGGATGAGACCTCGGCGAGTGTCTGGGTGGAGACCCGAACTGCTGCCCGCATCTCGCTCCGTGCGGGCGGCAGGGAGTGGGCAGCCAAGACGTTCGCAGTGCACGGCCACCACTACGCCCTGGTGGAGGTGGGCGGACTGGCGCCCGGAACGGTCACGTCCTACTCGCTCGACGTCAACGGAACCCGGGTCTGGCCCGATCCCGCATCCGGGTTCCCTCCCTCGAGGATCGCGACACTGACGCCGGGCAAGCCGCTGCGGATGGCTTACGGCTCCTGCCGGACCAGTGTGCCGCACGACGCGTCCGGCAACCGGACCCACGGCGTCGATTCGCTGCGCGCCTTCGCGCTGAGGATGGCCTCCGGCGGTGAGCTACCGTGGCAGGACCTGGTGGCCTTCATCGGGGACCAGGTCTATGCCGACGTGACCAGCGAGCAGATGCAGGAGTTCATCCGCGGCCGACGCGACATCAAGGCACCCCCCGGCGAGGAACTCAAGGACTACGAGGAATACGCCCACCTGTATTTTCTGGCCTGGTCGGACCCCGCGAACCGGTGGCTCTTGTCCACCCTTCCCAGCGCCATGATCTTC
>NZ_JBFTHK010000281.1:0-3547 GCF_056394205.1 Arthrobacter sp. 10T413_2
GAGCTGGAACGCGTCGAAGCCGGCGTGCTGAGCCATCTGGGCGTGGATCGGCAACGCGCCGAACGGCATCAGAGCTGTGTCGTGGCTTTCGAAGACCGCGCGCAGGGCTTTACCTGGTGAGGTCAAGCTCATGATGCGACCTCAGGGGTGTTGAACCCGACGGTMACGACGATGTACACACAGTCTTCGTCGTAGGGGTTCTTCCAGGCATGCGGGACGCCGGCCATGACGAGCAAGTCGCCCGGCACTAGCGTGCGCTTCTTGCCGCCTGGGAGCACGAGGTYGACCTTGCCAGAGATCACCACCTCGTAGTCAATCGTGTCGCTGGCATGCATTCCGGCGTCGCCGTCGTCTTCGGTGGCAGTCATGCTCTCGTCGAGCGTCGAAGCGTCGACCTCGCCCGATGAATGCGCGGGGAAGCTGCTTACCCCAAAGGTGGATCCATTGGGTCCGGCGAGAGCGACCTTGCTCGGGGGAGCACCAAAATGTGCGTTACTGTGGCCGCCTTCGACGGCCCAGTAGAACGCGCCGGCGGCCACGCCGGGGAAGTCKAACTCGGCGGCCGGGCCGACTTCGAGAAAGTCTGCGTCGCCTGCTTCGTTCGGACCCGCGACGACGAGCCGGAATTTCTTGGGATCAGGAAAATTCATCTGATTTCACTCCTTCGTGAAGATACTGACGATCGTGAACGTTCKATCGTCATCAGGCGCGCAGGCCCGCTTCTCGCATCAGCGGGAAGATCTGCTCGTTCATCCGGTCAAGACCCTCGTCATAGTCGACGAGTCCGGCGCAGGCCCCCGTGATGCCTGATTCCTGCAACTTCTGCAGGCCGTCGACTATCATCTCGGGTGTGCCCACGAGCGGAACCAGGCCGGCGCGGAAGAACGTCTTGATGGTCTCGTCCTGCTTCGGGTCTTCGGACTTCTTGTAGTGATCCCAGCTCCAGCCCCGGGAGTCGCCGTTCTGGATGATGTGCTTGTACTTGAGCGCGCTCTCGTAGTCGCCTTTTTCCTCCACGTACTCGAGGTACTGGCGCGCCTCCTTCTCGGTGTCCTTGCAGATGATGTGCACGCCGGACCACAGGCMGAGGTCCTCACGGCCTGCTGCGTTCGCGTTCTCGCGGAGCTTCGGCGTCACTTGGAAGCTGTGATCGACACTGCCGATCGCCGCGAACAGGATGTTKGCGTGCTTGAACGCAAATTGCTGGCCAGCGGGGCTGGAACCTGCACTCATCACCATCGGGCCGGGCGTTTGAACCGGCTTCGGAAACGACTGCGCACCCTGGAGCTTGAAGAAATCGCCGTCGAAGTCGAACTCGATCTCGTCGTTCGACCAGAGACGCTCAACGATTGTCATCCACTCGTCGGCGAGCTCGTAGCGCACGTCGTGCTCGGGCACGGGTACGCCAAACATGGCGTACTCGGGCTTGAAGTAGCCCGCGGTTGCATTCAGACCCATACGGCCACCACTGATGTGGTCGACCGTGGCCATCATTTTCGCTGCCATGATCGGATGGATGAACGGGATGAGGCAGGTGGCGAAAATCTGGATGTTCTTCGTTGCGGCTGCCAGGCCTGCCGCCCAGGTGAAGGTCTCGAACTGGCGACCCCAAGGTCGGTCGGGACCGGCAAGGCCCATCCACCGTGCGATGGGGATGAACCCGTCGACGCCATAACGATCGGCCTTCTGCGCGAGTTGCTCGATCTCGCTCCAGTTKCCCATCTTTATAGTGTTCTCGGCGAAGTTMAGGCCGCCCTGGCCCGTCGTCACGTTMGCGCCGAAGACTGCGACCTTGAACGCGTTGTCTCCGCCGATCATGGGCGACTGATCGCGCTGGACGGTGTGGTCGGCCACAAAGTCACGCTCAACGGTAGGGTTAGCGACGGATTCGTGCGATGTGAGGGTCATGAGTTGTCCTTTTCCAGGAGTTGTAATCTGGGGTTTGTTATGTATCCGTGCGAGTCAGTGATTTCTTCGGATCTTCGTGCTTCCTCCGAAGCACAGCCGTCCGGTCGGTTCGCAAACAGGCAGGATGGTCTTCTGTGAGCCGTTTATGCTTTGCCTTTTGCCGGCATCGTTCAGATCTGCGATGCATCTCCGAGGGCGTGCCAAGTTCGGTTGTGGTAAACCAAGGGCTTTCCGGGCACCGTGTCCTCGGACAGACTCGGTGACGCTTGCAGGGCCTCAACGGCCACGATTGCGGAACCGCCAGCATCCATGGAGTTCACGATCCTGCCCCGAATCCAGGCCTKGGCCGACGGGAAATAGGGCTCTCCAGTTTCAAGACGTGACCAGAGGGTGGTGTCTGCAAACCTGTCAATCCCGCTAGTTGCACACAGTTTTGCAATGCCCACCTGTTCTGCGCCAAGTAGATGCACCACGACGGTATCTGCAGTGCGAATGGTCGGAGTGCTGGACGAGAATTCGGACACTGAGAACGCGAGAATGGGGGGCTCAGCGCTGGCCGAGATGACCGAGGTTGCCGTCAGGCCGACGGGGCCGTCTCCGGCATCCGCTGTGATGACAGCCACACCACCAGGATGGTTGCGGAAGACAGACTTGAATTCGTCGGCTGTGATCGTCKAATTCAAGGTTTGGACGTTGGGAATGCTCACTGTATCTCCTTTKATTTCAGCGTTGTCGGCTTCTCTGCCGGTGTGGTTCATGGTTCAACGGTACGAGCGGGAAAAGCCGGGCTGGCATGGAAATTAACGTCATCTAGCTAGGAAACGACGCCAAACTAGAGAACCTCAAGGCTGCTGGCGCAAGATGCAAAGCCCGTGACATACTTCACGTGGTGCTAGTGCTCCCCGTCCTCGGCGTTTMGTAGCKACTGACTTCTCAATGAAGAGGAGAAGGAAGCAGTCGATGCTTCCGCTCGGAGGCGTGAACATCCTGCCGAGGAACGTAAAGGCGCCCGCCCTAACCTGGACCCACCTGGCCGGCCTGCTTCCCGGGTGAAGCAGAGGGGTGCGGCTCCCTCGGCGGGTTCCTGATKATACTTTGACTGCACCGTTGCGACGGCGATAAGGGGCGACGATGAAATTAGGGACCTACCAGACCCTGCGAGTGCCGAACTTCAGTGTTCACATCCTGCGCGATACGCTCAAGGACGCGGATCTGGATTGGCAAACTGCACTGGCGAACGCGGAAATTGATCCCGACGCCGTCGACCGTCCGGGAGGCACAATTCCTGCCAGAAAGGAGCTGGCGTTTCAGCGACAGTTCGTCGCTCTCACCAAAGATCGAGTTGATCTTTGGGTGCGGGCCACGCGATCCTACACGCTGGGCGCGTTCGGCGTTCGCGGCTTGGCCCTCGCCTCCGCGCCGACGATTGAGGCGTGGGTAGAAGTTGCCAACACAACCGACTATGGCCCTGCTCTTTTCGAGGTTGCGCCGCTCCRGACATCCGATGGCTCATTGACTGGGATGGAATTCACGTATCCCGATGCCCCGGAAGAATTGGTCCCGTTTAGTGTCTACCGCGAGCTTTGTTTTATGGCCCGGACCTTCACCTGGCTGTATGGCGCTCCGTTTCCCTTCACTC
>NZ_JBFTHK010000282.1:0-3436 GCF_056394205.1 Arthrobacter sp. 10T413_2
CGATGGAACACGCCCTGACCCTGACCGCGATCGAGAACGACCCCGATTTCCTGACCCGGATCGCGCGGCGCTRGACCKACGCCCTGGACCAGGACGGTGCCGAACCTAACGAGGAAGCCCTCCGCCGGCTCCAGKGCGCCTTCATCCGCAAACCCCGGCACGGCCTGCACCACCTGGAAATCTTTGCCACCACCGACCAGTTCGAACACCTCGTCACCGCCATGAATACCGCCACCAACCCCCGCACCAGCGCAGGAACCGATCCCGGCCCGGACCCAACAGCCGGCCCCGGCACCGGCGACGGAGCGGCTACCGACGCGGCGGACAGCGCCGCCAGGGCCGGCGGGGTTTGCGKGGAAACGGACGGCGCGGTCACTGACGTGGACGCGGACGGCGGGGTCCGTGACGGCAGCGGACACGCCGCCGGTGCAGCCGCCCGGTCTGATGCGGCCGTAAGCACCGCGGCCGGTGCGGCGGACCCGGACTGCGTCCTGGACCGCCGCTCGCGGCCGCAACGGCTGCTCGACGGCCTGATCGGCGCCTGCGACGCCGCCCTCGCCGCCGGGGCCCTGCCGCCCGCCGGCGGGCTCCGGCCCCAGGTCATGGCCACCATCGACTACCGGGACCTCCTCGGCCGCCTCGACCTCCTCGACCGCACCAGCACGCCCAACGGCGGCACCGGCACGCCCGGCCCGGGTGCGGGATCACTGATGTTCGCCGGACCCGTCACGGCCTCCACGGTGCGGAAGATCGCCTGCGACGCCGACATCATCCCCGTCCTGCTCGGCACCGAAGGCCGGATCCTGGACATCGGACGCACCTCACGGATCTTCCCGCCCCACCTCCGCAAAGCCCTCGCCGCTCGGGACCAGGGCTGCGCCTTCCCGCAATGCACCATCCCCGCACCCTGGTGCGAAGCCCACCACATCACCTACTGGTCCCGCGGCGGGTCCACAAACACGGAGAACGGAACCCTGCTCTGTTCCCACCACCACCATCTGATCCACAAGGAACAATGGAMCATCCAGATGCGCAGCGGCATCCCCTGGTTCATCCCGCCACCCCACGTCGACCCCCTCCAAACACCCCGACGCAACAAATACTTCCGCCCCGACTAGTAGTCGTTCTCTGATAGGTCGGTGCTCGCTGTTTGTCCCTGCGCGTTCYTGGCAGCGGGGGCAGTATCCCGGCAGTTCGACGCAGACTCATCGGAGTTCCTCGCGGACGCCGTAGGGGCTATGGCTTCCCTCGCCGGCCACGGGCCTGCAAGGCGCTTATCGGCGATGACAGGCGCCGATGGGCGATGGAAGGCTCCGCCTGGTGATGAGGATCTGTGATGAAGCGGTCCTGCTGGCGGAACCAGGTCAGACCTGCCAGCCTCACCGGCCCTTCAGAGGAAGGCGGCCGTTACAGGAACTCGGCCCGGCCTTCCATCGCCGAGGACACCAGTGCGTGCTCGCGCCGCGGGATCCTGCCGGCCGCTTTCGCCAGCCTGCCGGCGATGACGGCATGCCTAAAGGCCTCCCCCATGAGCGCCGGATTCTGCGCCCGGGTCACGGCCGTGGCCAGCAACACGGCGTCGCAGCCAAGTTCCATCGCCAGGGCCGCGTCCGAGGCCGTGCCGATCCCGGCATCGAGCACCACGGGCACGGACGCCCGCGAGACGATCAGCTCGATGTTGTGCGGGTTCAGAATGCCCAGGCCGGTGCCGATCGGGGCGCCCAGCGGCATCACCGCCGTCGCCCCGAGGTTTTCGAGCCGCAGGGCCAGAACGGGGTCATCGTTGGTGTAGGCAAAGACCTTGAAGCCGCGGGCCACGAGCTGCTYAGTTGCGTCCACGAGCTCGACCGCGTCCGGCAGCAGGGTGTGCTCGTCGGCAATGACTTCGAKCTTGACCCAGTCCGTCTCCAGCGCCTCGCGGGCCAGTTCGGCGGTGAGTACGGCGTCCTTGGCGGTGAAGCAACCGGCCGTATTCGGCAGCACTCGGATGTTGTTGTCCAGCAGCAGCTGGAACAGCGATCCMGTTTCCGCCGGTGAATACCGGCGCATCGCCACGGTGGTCAGTTCCGTGCCGGAGGCCAAAAGCGCCGCGCCCAGCCCGTCCAGGCTCGGCGCACCGCCGGTGCCCATGATGAGCCGGGATCCGAGCGTCACGCCGTCCACCACGAACGGATCGGCGAGGGCGCCGGCAGCCGGCAGGGCCGGCGATCCTGCAATAGTCGTTTCGTTCATGCTGGTCATCCTCCTTGGACTGCCGTAACAAGTTCGACGTCGTCGCCGTCGGCGAGCGCGGTGGCGTGCCACTGGCTGCGGGGCACCACTTCAGCGTTGCGGGCCACCGCGATACCGAGCTTCTGCCCGTCGGCAGCCCGGCCGTCGGGGCCGATGCTCCGGCCCGTGAGCTGGCTGACGAGTGTGCTGACGGAGGCGCCGTCGGCGACGTTCTGCTCCGTTCCGTTCAGTCTGATGTTCATGCTGCTTCCTTGTTGGGGCTGTCCCCGGACGCATCCGGGGTGCGGGAGAAACGGTCGGGGCGGAACCCGGCCCAGCGCGGGTCCGGTATACCGTCCATGAGTTGACKACAGACGACAGCGGCTGCCGGGGTCAGCAGGACGCCGTGCCGGAAGAATCCCGTGGCGATGATGAGGCCCGGGACGTCCCCGCCTTCCGGGCGAGAGACCCGCCCCAGCATCGGGGCGTTGTCCGGTGTGCCGGGGCGGGCGCGCGCCGTGGCTTCGAGCAGTTCCAGCTCGGCTACAGCGGGCACCAGCTGCTGGGCGTCACGGAGCAGCTGGTAGACACCGCCGGCGGAAACAGCGTGCGGATCCGACGGGCCGTCTTCGCGCTGGGTGGCGCCGATCACCACCGTGCCGTCCTGCCGCGGGACGATGTACACCGGCACCCCGCGCACCATGCCACGCACGGTGGCCGTAAGCAGTGGTTGCAGATGCGCGGGCACGCGGAGCCGAAGGATGTCGCCGTAGACCGGCCGCAGCGGGAGTTTCAGTCCGGCAGGCAGCCCGTCAAGGTTGGCGGCGCCAAGCCCGTTGGCGACCACGGTTTCCGCGGCCCGCACGGAACCGCCGCCCGCGAGCCGGACACCGGCGACGCGTCCGTCCTCCCACAGCAGCCCCGCCGCACGCCGACGGACGAACCTGCAGCGGCCCTCCGCGCCGAGCAGGCTGGTGAGCCGGGCAATCAGCATGCGGGGGTCCACTTGGTGGTCGGCCGGGATATCAAAAGCGCACGAGATACCGKGGCTGAGCAAAGGCTCCCGGCCACGGGCCTCGCGCACGGTCAGGGGCTTCACGGTGAGGCCGGAGGCCTGCTGGACTTCCCTCAGGTMCGCGAGCGCGCGCCGGTCCGCCGCATCGGCACCGACGGCGAGGGTCGGCGTCGTCAGGTAACCGGTACCGGACCAGGCCCGGGATCCCGG
>NZ_JBFTHK010000283.1:0-3409 GCF_056394205.1 Arthrobacter sp. 10T413_2
GTTCTATTGCGCGGGCGGGCTGGGAGTGCAGGGATCCGTCCGGTCCCGCCGTCTGGCCGTGGGCACCGATTTCGGCGATCCACTCGAGCCCTGCGGCTTCGGCTGCCGCCTTGCTTGCGATCACCAGGGCCGCGGCGCCGTCGGAGAGTGGGGACGAGGATCCTGCGGTGATGGTTGCCGTTGCGTCTTTCGAAAAGGCGGGACGGAGCTGCGCCAGGGATTCGGCGGTGGTCTCGGGGCGGATGCCCTCATCGTGCCGGAGCGTCAGTGCCGGCCCCTTGCGCTGGGGGACGTCGATCGGGGCGATCTCGTCGGCGTACAGGCCGGCGGCGCGCGCCGCTTCGGCCCGCTGGTGGGACCGGGCCGCGACAGCGTCCTGCTCGGCGCGGGTGATGCCGCGCTCGGCGTTTCCTGCGTCGGTCGCCTCGCCCATCAACAAGCCGCTCACCGGATCCTGCAGCCCGTCGCGGTTCAGCGAGTCGAGCATCGGAGCGTCCCCGATGACGACGCCGGCCCGGAGCCCGGGCACCAGGTGGGGTGCGTTCGTCATGGACTCCTGACCGGCCGCAACGATGAAGTCTGCTTCACCCGCGCGGATCATTCGGGCCGCGTCGATCACAGCTGTCAGTCCGGAGAGGCACAGCTTGTTCACCGTCACGGTGGGCACATCCCAGCCGATCCCGGCGGCCAGGCTGGCCTGGCGTGCGGGGCCTTGGCCTGCTCCGGCCTGGATCACCTGGCCGACGACGACGGCTTCGATCTGGTCGGGGGTGACGCCGGTGCGGTCGAGCGCGGCGCGGATGGCGTGGGCGCCCAGCTCGCTTGAGGAGAAAGCCGTGAGGCCGCCGCGGAAGCGGCCGAAGGGGGTCCGGGCGCCGCCGAGGATGACAGGAATGTGGGCGTTCTGGTTCAAGAAAAGTCCTTTCGGGGTGACAGGCACAGGGTGGGCCAAGGCAGGTGGCTCAAGGCCGGTGGTCAGGCGAAGGCGGAGATGCCGGTGATCCCGCGCGCGATGATGAGGGCCTGCATCGTTTCGGTGCCTTCGTAGGTGTGGATGGCCTCGATGTCGGCGAGGTGCCGGGCGACGCGGTTTGCCAGCAGGATGCCGTTGCCGCCGAGGAGATCCCGGGCATTGGAGGCTATGGACCGGGCCGTGCGCGTGCACGTGTATTTGGCGAGGGATGCTTGTTCGGGCGTGAGTGCCCCTTCTTCGTCGAGGCGGCTCATCTGAACCACCATCAGCTGCATCGTGGCCAGTTCGCTGAGCATCCGGGCCAGCCGTTCCTGCACAATCTGGKAGGCGGCCAGCGGCCGGCCGAACTGCTGACGCTGCTTGGCGTATTGGACCGCGGTTTCGTAGCACGCGGTGGCATGCCCGACGGCGGACCACGCGACGCCCAGCCGCGTGGCCAGCAATACCCGTGCCGTGTMTTTGAAGGACCGTGCCCCCGGCAGCACGTTCTCGTGCGGGACAAAGACGTTTTCCAGCCGGATATGGGCCTGCCAGATGGCCCGCAAAGCGAGCTTGCCTTCGATTGTTGTGGCGGCGTACCCGGGGGAGTCCTGCGGGACCAGATAGCCGTGCACCTGGCCGTCTTCGCCCCTGGCCCAAACGACGCTCACTCCGCCGACGGAGCCATTGCCGATCCATTTCTTCTCTCCGTTGAGAAGGAAACCGCCTGCCGTCCTGGTGGCCGTGGATTCCAGGGCCACCGCGTCCGAGCCGTGGGTGGGTTCCGTCAGCGCGAACGCGGCGAATTCCTTGCCGTCGGCGATCCCCGGAAGCCACCGCTTCTTCTGCTCGGCCGACCCGCACTCCGCGATGGACCGCAAGGCAAGACCGCCCTGCACCGCGATCATGGTTGCCACGGAGCCGTCGCCGMGGCTGATTTCCATGGTCACCAGCCCGGCCGCCGTCCTGCTCATCGGCGCGAAACCGTCCACCTGAACTCCGTCGCGCAGCAGGTCCAGTTCGCCGAGGCGGCTGACCAGGTGCATCGGGTATTCAGCACGCTCCCAGTAGCCGTCAATGGCGGGAAGGACCTCGTTCTGGACGAAGTGGCGGGCGCGTTCCCAGTAGCCGCGATCGGCGCCGCTGATATCGGCAAATACGGCCGCAGGGTCGGTGCCCAATGCCTCGGTMAGGACATAGTCCGGTTCTATGGTGCCGACGGGAAATTGGCCCGCCGGCTCTGCGGCGGTGAACCCGGTAGCGGGTGACGTCGTCGTCATCTGTTCGTCCTCTGTCTCGCGTCGGGGCCTGGGCGCCCACGTGCCGTGGCTCACACCACGTCGACTAAGGATGCATTGAAACGCAGTTCCGCGTCAAGAAACTCAGTGTCAGCCGATGCGTGTCAACGTCAGGACGGGAGGTCGGGKCAGGGCATCAGGACGGTGCGTCAGGAGAGGGCGTCGCGGACCGCCTGCATGATCGCGTCCTTGTCCGCGCCAGCCGTCAGCACGGTGACTACAACGGCGGGGGATGCCTGTGACGCCGGAACCGGCGCGGGCGGGCCGTACAACGCCGGCCGGAAGATCTCGGAGAGAGCCCGGAGTTCGTGCGCAAGCGCAGTTGATCTCTCCCGGTCTGYCGCTGCAGTTTCCGGGGCAGTTGTTGTCGTGCGGAGCCATCGCCGGAGGAAAGCGTTGTGCACGGCGACCGCGGCTGCGGCAAAGGCAACAGTCTTGTATTCACGGTGCTCGCCGTCGGGGATGTTATCCAGCAGGTGCAGAAGGAACGCCCTCTCGTACCGGTGGGAGGTAACCAGCTCCCGGTCCCGGAGGGCCGGCACGGACTGCATCAGCTCATAYCGGGCGCGTGACGTTTCCGGGTTCCGTACGTGGTGGTTGAAGACCAGCAGCGCCGCGTCCTCGATCGCTGCGAGCGGCTCCTGCATCGATTCCGCCAGTCGTTCGGTCACCTGCCGCAGKATCCGCTCGTGGTCCGCGAAAACAACGTCCTCCTTCGATCCGAACTTCCGGAAGAAGGTGCTGCGGCTCATGCCTGCGGCGTCCGCAAGTTCGTCAACGGACGTTGCGTCATAGCCTTTCGACGCCAACAGCCCGATKGCGGCGGCTGTAGGTCCGTCGGTATCGTGGCTTGGCGGGTGCGAGATCATGGGCCGAAATTTAGCACAACTAGGGGACCMTCCCGACGGAAGACGTCAGCGCGGCCACCCGACCGGTCCGCCGGTGAGGGTCGGCCCGCGCAGCGGGCCCGCCTGCTATCGAGGGCTTCGATGGCAGGCAGGCCCGGGGACTGCAGAAAACTCAAACCGTTCAGGACTGGGCGGATTCCACCAGCGGGTCCACGAAGGCCTCGGCGGCGGGGTGGGTGTCGCRGACGCCGTGCAGGCCAATGAGGGTGAGCAGGGCCGCGGCGGCCGCCGCGATGGCGCAGACGATGAAG
>NZ_JBFTHK010000284.1:0-3390 GCF_056394205.1 Arthrobacter sp. 10T413_2
GAAACCGCTCGCACGTGGAGGCGTCGGGGGTGACTCTCCGCGGCAGTCCGGAACCTGGACCACCAACCTGCGGGGCTTCCATACGCCTTGCACGTGGAGGCGTCGGGGGTGACTCTCCGCGGCAGTCCGGAACCTGGACCACCAACCTGCGGGGCTTCCATACGCCTTGAACTCTAGGACCGCCCCGGAACCCCGGCCACAGCATCGKAGTCAACTTTGTGGGTATCCACAGGATCCATGTGGGTCCGCCGTTTGCCGCCCAACCCCCTGCTGACCTGCTGTAATACCGCAGCGCGGAACCATGGGAGCCCGGCGCCCCACGAGGGTAGCTRCCAGCGGAGGCGGGACATCGGGAACTACGGTCCTGAGGKGACTCGGAGCTGTTMTMATCTGGACCCGTCCACGTCCTATGCGTCCGGCTATTGTTGGCTAAAGATGACGTCGACCCAGTAGTTGGTGTTGTTGTAGCTGCTGGTGGGGAAGGCAGTGGCACCGTACCGGTAGACGCCGTTGGCTCCGTCGGTGCCGCTGGCCAGGCCATGCAGCGGAACGTTGTCGGCGGCACTGCTGAAGTAGCCGCTGTTGGCGGAATAGAACCCGTTCGGCGCCTGGTACGAAACCACGTACGTCGTGTTGGCTGTGATGGAAACCGGGCTGGAGAAGGAGGCCTGCTGCCAGCCGGAGGCGGTTTCAGCCGAGAACGTCACCGAGGCCAGCAGCGTCCCGGAAGCGGACCACAAATGGCCTGTATGGGTGCCGGTATTGCTGCTTCCCTTATAGAACCTGACTCCGGTGACGGTCCCGGCCACGTCGGAACGGAACTTCATCCCCAGCTCGACGGCATTGGGGTCGTTCACCGTCACGGTGGCAGGTGCAGACGTGACGCTGAACACGCTGCAGGGACACCCCGCCGGAGCCGCGGCCGTGGTGAACAGCCACGAATACGGTGCCGCCATCGTCTGGCCCGTGCTGTTCGTGGCCCCGCTGACCGTCGCCGTGTACGTGATGCCGTACGCCAGGGCACTGCCCGGAGYAAACGTCGCCGTGTTGCTCGCCGAATCATACGAAACCGCACCGGCCACCGCCGTCCCGCCGCTGTCCTTCAACGTGAACACCACCGACGACCCCGTCACCGACTGATTGAACGTCGCCGCAGGCTTCGCCGACACCSCCACACCCGTCGCCGCATTCACCGGAGACACCGACGACACCACCGGCGCCGCCGGAGCCGACGGGCTAAAGACGGCGTCCACCCAGTAGTATTCCGCGTCGTAGATCTGGTTGGGGAAGGCGGACGAAGTTCCGTAACGGTAGAAACCGTTAGGGGTGTCCGGCAGACTGCGAGTGAAATGCAGAGGCGCGCTGTCGGTGCTGTTATTTCCGGCAGGAGGTCCGGAGGGGTGATTAAAGAAGAATCMCGGATCTTGGGAATAGTGGCCGGCAGGCGCATAGTAGGAAACCACGTACATGGTGTTGGCGGTTACCGCCAGAGCCGGAGAAAGGGAGACGGTTTGCCAGCCGCTGGCGGATTCCGCACTGAACGTGGCGGTGGCCAGGCGTTGCCCGGACATGCTCCAGACGTTTCCGATGTGCGTGCCGGTGTTCTTGGCGGCCTTGTAGAACCGTACGGCGCTGATCGTTCCGGCCACGTCCGTGTAGAACTTCGCACCGACCTCAACGCCATTGGCATCGCCGGAGTCGGGGGCCGCCGGTGCGAAATGCACGCCCACCAATGAGCATGGGCAGGGAATGTTCGTGACGGCACCGGGGGCCGGTGATTCAATGTTCCCGCTGTCGTCGACGGCGCGGGACCGCAACGTGGATGTTGGGCTGCCGTGGGCATTCCAGCTGAAGGTCCAGTTTGTTGTTCCGGTGGCAGGACGCCACGTCTTACCGCCATCGGTCGAAATCTCGACGCCGGCAACGACTCCGCCGGTGTCGGCAGCGGTGCCGCTGATTGTCACCACTGTGCCATCRGCTATGGTGGCACCTCCCGCCGGTGAGGTGATGACCGACGTCGGCGGGGTGGTATCCGTTGACGCTTGGGCAGCAGTCAGGCCGGAAATGATGGTCACCGGCTGTGACCCCATGTCTGCGAAGAGATTGACCGTGGCCTGTTGCATGTTCTTGTCCGCGGCTTTCCCGGTCGTGAACCCGTCCAGCCCCCAGGACCATTGCACTGTACCGGCCCCGAAAACCAACGCGCCGCTTGCGGCCTTGTAGGTCGTGAGGTTGTGGGTTGCGGCCTGACCGCTGGCGGTGCTGGAGCCATAGTCGGTAAAGACCTCCGCCGATGTGCTGTTCGTTTGCGACAACTTAAAGGACCCTGCAGGCCTGAAACCATTGTCCGAATCGCTGTCCCATTCGTAGCCGAGGGTTCCTATTCCGGCGCCCAGCGTGGCCGTGGCTCCAGGGGACAGCCCGGCAATCGTGGTGTTTCTCCACAACCGAAGCTTGCCGAAGCTGGCGGGAACGGTGATGTCCGTGGTGCCCGAATTGACCAGGAAGAACTGTCCCGTCAGGGCGTTCTCCGGGTTGCCTCCTCCCGTGGCGGTCCCGTAACGCGGATCCCGCCACGTACCGGTCCACGCCACGGGATCCGTGGGTGCGTTGAAGTGGGTGTCCTTATAAGACACCAAGGTCCGTCCTGGCGTGTTCGATCCGTCCGAACTGGGTTCCCAGCGGGTCTTCCAGAAGGCCTCGTTGCCGCTAAAGAAGGCCAGATGAACCCCGGCGTCCCGCGCGGCTTCCACATTGGTTCGTTGGTCCGCAGACCAGTATTCGTCGTGGCCCACGGACATGTATGACTTATGGTTCAGGAGCAAGGCTCCCTTGGTGGCGACGTCCAGGCCGCTCATGTAGCTCACGTCGTAGCCGTTGGCCTCCATGAACCGGATCATCGGATATTCGGCATACATCAGCCAGCTTCTGCCCTGGTCATCCGCAGCTGAGTTAAACGGTCTGTTGTACGAGACTTTGAACGCCGCCTTGTACGCCAGCGGGCTGCCGGGTGGGCATGACACCGTGCAGGCGTAGAGGCTGTTCCCCCCGTAGCTGTTGTAGGCCTGCCACGTCGTATCCGAGGTCTGGAACATGACGTCTGAGTGAGCGGCGTCGTCGCGGACCACAAAGGGAACGACGCTGACGCCGGTGGCATCATTGCGCACGAGCCGTGCGATATACACGCCGGACACGGCCGAGGCCGGGACCTGCCAACTGGCCGAAACGCCCCAGTTGCCGCAATCGATCAGGCCGGTGGCGGAGAACGTCGCGCACGCCGGCTGGGTCTGCGGGAGCGCGGCGCTCGGGAGCACGTTGGACGCGATCTTCCGGGCGCCCAGCCCCTGGTAGTACCCAAGGCGGTACACATCGATGTGATACGACGTGGAC
>NZ_JBFTHK010000285.1:0-3377 GCF_056394205.1 Arthrobacter sp. 10T413_2
GCCGGGAAGCCGGACTGGAACTCCGCGAGGACATCGACACCGTGCTGGAGCCCGGCATGGTGGTGTCCATGGAGCCCATGATCACCGTCCTGGACGGCCAGCCMGGCGCCGGCGGCTACCGTGAGCACGACATCCTGGTGGTCGGCCAGGACGGAGCCGAGAACATCACGAAGTTCCCCTTCGGCCCCGAATACAACATCATCGGCGCCTAACCGCACCACACCCCCTGAAAAGGGCGGACAGCAGAAGCGGCGCCACGCCCACCGTGGCGCCGCTTCCCGGCACACCATGAACGAGGAGCACCACCAACATGGACCAGTCAGTATTTCTCGAAGACCTGGACGCCTTCGCCTACCGGGGAGCCTTGGCCTCCGGGGACGCGGTCGTCCTCATCCCTGTCGGGTCCCTGGAGCAGCACGGGCCGCACCTGCCGCTGGGAACTGACACCCTTCTGTCGTCACGCTTCGCGGAGGGGGTCGCCAGGCGGCTGGATGCAMTCGTTGCCCAGCCCATCGCGTACGGGTACAAGTCGCAGCAGAAATCCGGGGGCGGCAACCACCTCTCCGGTACCACCAGCGTGGATGGTGCCACGCTCATMGGGGTGGCGCGCAACCTGGTCAAGTCCTTCCTCAACCAGGGCGTCCGGCACGTGGTCTTTGTCAACGGCCACTTCGAAAACTACCAGTTCCTGTACGAGGGAATCGACCTGGCCCTGGAAGATCTGGGGCTAAAGCCCGGAGCAGAGCAGAGCGTGCTGCTGCTCTCCTACTGGGACTTTGTCAGCCAGGACACGTTGACGGAGGTCTACCMGGACGGATTCCCGGGGTGGGACATCGAGCACGGGGGGGTCCTGGAAACATCGCTCATGCTCCACCTCGAACCGGCCCGGGTTGCCATGGACCGCTTGGTGGACGGCCCGGCCGCTGTGCTGCCGCGCTTCGACAGGCTCCCTGTGGTGCCGGAGCGCACGCCGGCCACCGGCTGCCTTTCCTCGGCCGCCGGATCCAGCGCCGCCAAGGGTGAACTGCTGTACGGGCAGGTGGTCGAGGACCTGGCCGCCGACCTCGCCCGCGAGTTRGTCCGCGAACGTGTCGGGGCGGCCGTTCCGGGGTAGCCGGACATCGGCCGCCCKGCCGAGCGCGATCAGATGCACAACCATGAATGCACCGCGGTGGGACACGTCGCCGCGGTGCTTTCGTGTGTCCGGACGGACTTGGGTAACTTTAGCCGTTCTTCTTCCAGCGCTTCGGCCACTTCAGGTTCAGCAGCAGCAATCCAAGCAGGAGCGAGTCGACTGTCATGATTGCCGCCATAAGGTAGGCCCATCCGGCCATCATGGCGTGGCCTCCGGCCGCCGCCCCGCAGTGTGCATGTGTACCCGGATGCCCATGACGATCTCCTGACGTGGATCCCCCCAGTCACTCGATAGTCCACCCAGTCTGCCACCGCGTCGCCCTGGAGGGAACGGCGTCGCCGCAGGGCCCAAGCTTTTCCCAAGMTGGGACATGACCTGCGCTTTCACTGCAACTACGTCTCAGTTAGCGCAACTGTGATTTGCGGTCGGGCGGGGCACCCGGCGCGGATGGCTAATAAGTATGTCTTGAATTAATTCAGGCGATCGAAACAAAAACCCATTGACTGTGTCATGGGTCACGCCTAATCTGATGCAACAGCGTTGCACTGAATGCAACTCCAAAAMCCTTTGGTGGACACATGAGTAACGAAACTTCCTCCCCCGCCACTCTTGCGGGAGTGACCAGTCCGGAGTCGAATGACGGGCATGGCAGTACTTCCTCCGGACGCAACACGTTGAGCGGCGGAACCGCCCCGGGCGGTCCGGCCGCACCCGGCAACGGCGGCGGCGACCGCGTCAGCGCGGACACCCGACGGCGCGTGGTCGCCGCCAGCTTCATCGGCAACTTCGTCGAATGGTTCGACTACGCCGTCTACGGCTACCTGGCCGCAACCATCGCGGCGGTCTTCTTCCCCGAATCCAATCCCCAGACCGCGCTCTTGCTGACGTTCGCTCTGTTCGCGATCTCGTTCCTCGTAAGGCCGCTCGGCGGCTTCGTCTGGGGCCATATCGGCGACCGGGTCGGACGCAAGACCGCACTGTCCCTGTCGATCCTGATCATGTCCGGAGCGACGTTCTGCATCGCCCTCATCCCGGGGTTCAACTCCATCGGGATGTGGGCGCCGATCCTGCTCCTGGTGGTGCGCGTCGTCCAGGGCTTCTCCGCCTCGGGCGAATACGCCGGCGCATCGGCCTTCCTGGTGGAGTACGCCCCGGCCAACAAACGCGGCCTATACGCCGCGGTGGTCCCCGCCAGCACGGCCGCCGGCCTGTTGCTGGGCTCCCTCCTCGCTGGCCTGCTGACCATCCTGCTCAGTGCCGAGGCCATGCAGAGCTGGGGCTGGCGCCTGCCGTTCCTGCTCGCCGCCCCGATGGGCCTGATCGGACGCTACATCCGCACCAAGCTCGAAGACACCCCGGTGTTCCGCGAGCTGGCAGAAGAGGACCACGCCATCAAGGCGCCGGTGTCCAGCCTGTTCCGCAAGCACTGGCGGCTGCTGCTGAAGGCGGTCGGAGCCGTGCTGCTCAACGCCGTCGGCTTCTACGTGATCCTCAGCTACATGCCCACCTACCTGTCCTCGGAACTGGGCCTCGGGAAAGCCGAATCCTTCCTGGCAACCACCATCGCGCTGGTGACCTACATCGGATTCATCTTCCTGACCGGAATGCTCTCGGACCGCTACGGCCGCAAAAAGGTCCTCATCGCCGCCTCCCTGAGCTTCATCGTGCTGACCGTGCCGGCCTTCGCCCTGCTGGGCACCGGGAATTTCCTGGTGATCGTCCTGGTCCAGATCCTGCTGGGCGGCATGCTCACACTCAATGACGGCACGCTCCCGAGCTTCCTGGCCGAAATGTTCCCCACCCGCGTCCGCTACAGCGGCTTCGCCGTCAGCTTCAATCTCTCCAACGCCCTCTTCGGCGGCACCGCACCCTTCATGGCGACCCTCCTGATCGCCGCGACGGCCAACCCCCTGGCCCCGGCCTGGTACCTGGCCGGCGCCGCAGCCATCTCCCTGGTGGCCGTCGTGCTCTCCCGTGAAACCAGCAAGGAACCGCTGCGCCACGAGTAGCCCCGGCTGGCCCTCATTTTCCCCTCTAAAGAACAGCACTGCAGAAAGGCACCACCATAATGAGCATCACCACGTCCGACAACGCCTCGTCCATCGCCGAGCTGGAGCGTCTGAAAGTTMTGCACAACGGGCAGAAGGAAAAGCTGACGTTCTCGAACGCCRAGTTTGAGCGGCGGCTCGGCGGACTGCGCCGGATCATGGCAGAGAAGGACCTGGACGCCGTCGTCCTGACC
>NZ_JBFTHK010000286.1:0-3358 GCF_056394205.1 Arthrobacter sp. 10T413_2
CCGAAAGGTGCCGCCCGGCCTTTGCCGTGCCGGGAACTTACCCGACGCCTCCACGACGCATGCATGGCGCTGACACAGGCGTTAACCCAGGCCGCGCGGCGCGGCAGCTATATGGTTAGCTAGGAAGAGCCCGGCTACCGGGCGTTCCGTGGCCATGACCCCGTCAGGGGCGGCTATCCACCCGCATGGAAGGCTGCTGTAGACACAGTGGAAGAGACCCTGAAAATCATTGTGCTGGTCAAGCACGTCCCGGATGCGCAGTTCGACCGCCACCTCACTGGCGAGGGCAACACCGCCGACCGCTCCGAAAGCATCCTGTCCGAACTGGATGAATACGCCCTGGAGGCGGCGCTGCAGCTGATCGAGGCCCGCGGCGGGGAAGCGGCCGGGAACAAGGTCATCGCCCTGAGCATGGGCCCGGCAGCTGCTGTCAACGCGGTGAAGAAGTCACTCCAGATCGGCGCCACGGAAGGCGTGCACCTCAGCGACGAGGCCCTGGCCGGGTCCGATGCCGCGGCCACCTCGCTGGCACTGGCCGCCGCCATCCGCCACCTCGGCGCGGACGCCCCCGCGGACCTCATCGTCGCCGGCATGGCTTCCACGGACGGCGAGACCTCGCTGGTCCCGGCGCAGCTCGCCGAGCGGCTGGGGCTTCCACAGGTGACTTTTGCGGCGTMGCTGGTGCTCGACGGCGGCAAGCTCACCGCCCGCCGCGATGGCGACACGCACGCGGACACCGTTGAGGCCGAACTGCCGGCCGTCGTCTCGGTTACCGACCAGATCAATGACCCCCGGTACCCGAACTTCAAGGGCATCATGGCGGCAAAGAAGAAGACCATCACCACCTTGAGCCTGGCCGACATTGGCGTCGACGCGGCCCAGGTGGGCAAGTCCGGCTCCTGKACCGCCGTCGAGACCGCCGAGGCCCGCCCGCCGCGCACGGCCGGCACCATCATCACCGACGAAGGCGACGCCGGCATCCAGCTGGTCGAGTTCCTGGCCGCCCAGAAGCTGCTCTAAAGGGGAATAACCGAACATGGCAAAAGTACTCGTTTTCATCGACAACCCCGGCCAGGCGCTGAAGAAGTCGAGCCTGGAACTGCTCACGATCGCCCGCTCCCTAGGCGAGACCGTTKCCGCTGTCAACGGCGAGCTGCACCCAGATGCCGCCGCGGCCCTGGCGGCCTACGGCACCGAGGCGCTCTACCGCCCGTCCGCCACGGACCTCGATGACTACCTCGTGGGACCCAAGGCGGCGTTCCTGGCCGCAGCTGTTGACGCGGCCGGAGCCGACGTGGTCCTGACCGAGAACTCGGCCGAGGGCAAGGAGATCGCCGCCCGGCTCGGCATCAGGCTCGGCGCCGGCGTCATCACCGACGTCGTGGCGGTCGATCCCGACGGAACCGCGCACAAGTCGGTGCTGGCCGGCTCCTACACCACCACCGCGAAGGCCACCACGCCCGTTTCCGTGCTGACCGTAAAGCCCAACAGCGTCACGCCCGAGCCCGCGGTGTCCGCTACGGCGCCGGACAGCGTCACAGTMCAGCTTCTGGCCGGTGCCACCGCGGCCTCCGCCCGGGTCACGGCGCGTAACGAAAAGCCTGCCAGCGGGCGCCCGGATCTGACCGAGGCGCGCATCGTCGTGGCGGGCGGCCGGGGCGTAGACGGCAACTTCGGTCCGCTGGAGGAACTCGCGGACGCCCTGGACGCGGCCATCGGCGCTTCGCGGGCCGCCACGGACGCCGGCTGGATCGGCCACGACGCGCAGATCGGCCAGACCGGCAAGACCGTCTCGCCGCAGCTCTACATTTCCGCGGGCATCTCCGGCGCCATCCAGCAAAAGGCCGGCATGCAGACCGCCAAGGTAATCGTCGCCGTGAACAAGGACGCCGAATCGCCGATTTTCGAGATCGCGGACTTCGGCATTGTGGGCGACCTCTTCCAGGTGCTGCCCCAGGCCACCGCAGAAATCAAAAAGCGCAAAGGCTGACCCATGAGCACCAACGCCGCCCCGGCGCAAAGCCCGTTCGATCCGGAGACTTCCGGTATCGAGCGGGTGCTTTGTTTCACGGCCCACCCGGACGACATTGATTTCGGCGCCGCCGGCACGATTGCGGCCTGGACCGCCGCCGGAGTCCAGGTCAGCTACTGCATCATKACCGACGGCGACGCCGGCGGCTTCGATCCCGCGCAGCGCGACGAAATCGTGCGGCTGCGCATCGCGGAGCAGCAGCGCGCGGCCGCCCTGGTCGGCGTCACGGACATCCACTACCTGCACCAGCGCGACGGCTATCTTGAACCCTCGCATGAGGTGATGCGTGAAGTGGTGCGCCTGATCCGCCAGCTCCGGCCCGACGTCGTGCTGTCGATGCATCCGGAACGCAACTGGAACCGGATCCAGAAAAGCCACCCGGACCACCTGGCCGTGGGGGAGGCCGTGACCCGCGCCGTGTACCCGGCCCTGGAAAACCCCTTCGCGTACCCGGAACTGGCCGAGTCCGGGTTGGAGGCCTACAAGCTGCCCTGGCTCTGGCTCTTCGCCKGTCCCGAAGAACGCGAAAACCACTTCGTCGACGTCACGGAGCATGTCGACAGCAAGCTTGCCGCCATCCACATCCACGTCAGCCAGCACCCCGACGTCGATGCCATGGAGCGCACGGTCCGCGGCCTCATGCTTAGCACGGGGGCGCGCGGCGGGCTGACGGCGGGGCGCAGCGCCGAGGCCTTCCACGTCGTCACAGTTAACGGCCCGGGGACCATCGCCGGATTCTAGTGTTGCCGCAKCACACCCTCTGCCATATGCTGGCCTCTGTTTAAATCATATTTATTTGATGGAAGGCAGACTTTGATGGCGAAGACTGCGCAACACCCCGTTCTCGTGATCATGGGGGTCTCCGGATCGGGCAAATCGACCGTTGCGGGACTGCTGGCCGGCAGGCTGGGCTGGGATCTCGCCGAGGGCGACKACCTGCACCCTGAATCGAATGTGGCCAAAATGCATGCCGGCCAGCCGCTGACCGACGAGGATCGGTGGCCCTGGCTGGAAAGCATCGCCGACTGGATCCGGGCCCACACAGAGGCCGGAGCTCCCGGAGTTGTGACCTGTTCGGCGCTGAAGAAGCGCTACCGGGACATCCTGCGCGGCGAGGGCGTGGTCTTTGTGTTCCTCGAGGGATCACGGGACAAGATCTCGGACCGGCTGGCTTCCCGCCACGGGCACTTCATGCYGCCCGCCCTGCTGGAGTCCCAGTTCGAGGCGCTCGAAGCGCCCACCGCGGACGAAAACTTCATTGCCCTGTCCGTCTCCGCAACGCCAGCGGAAGAAGCACAGGAAATCATCGCCCGACTTAATCTCGAC
>NZ_JBFTHK010000287.1:0-3327 GCF_056394205.1 Arthrobacter sp. 10T413_2
GCTGGGGGCAGTACTTCAGCGCGTCCGGCACTGTGATGGGAACGAGCCCGCCGGCGGCTTTTTGCTCGGCGGCCAGGTCCAGCAGCCAGTCCTGCAGGAATCCCTTGACGTCGTAGAGGAAGGCGGCCGTCGGGGCGAATACGGCGATATCCCCGGTCCAGCCGAGGCGTTCATCGCGCTGCGGGCAGTCGGTGGGGAGGTCCAGGAAGTTTCCCTTCAGGCCCCAGACGATGTTGTGGTGCAGTTGGTTCACCAGCGGGTTGGAGCACTCGAAACGGCCCGTGCGTTCAAGCGCGGAGTGCACCGCCACGGCCTCAAGGGACGCCGCGGTCAACTCGCCGGGCCAGCCGGAGACCTCCGCGTAGCGGAACCCGTGGAAGGTCTTGCTCGGTTCGAAGAAGTCCTGGCCGCCGGAGAGAATGAAGGTGTCGGTGGCCGCGGCCGAGCGCAACGGCCGGGTCCCTAGCTCGCCGTCTTCCAGTACTTCGGCGTGGCGCACGGTGATGGTGGCGCCGGCCTCGCCCTGGACGGTGAAGCGCAGCCAGCCCACGAGGTTCTGGCCAAAGTCCACCAGTGTCTTGCCGCCCGGTGAGGTGAAGATCTCCACCGGCGTGAGGACCTCGTTGCGCACCAMCGGCGGCCCGACGGGGTCCGCCAGCCTGTCGGCGTCGAACTCCAGCTCGTGGACCCCAACCCAAGTGCCTGCCCGCGTGCCGGCCGGCGCAGCGGCGCCGGTGTCGAACCMCGGCCGGGCCCAGCCCTCCGGTTCCCGCCGCGCGTCAATGGCCTGTCCGTCGTAGAGGTCGTTGGCTGTGGTGCCGGACGGCCCCGACTGCCAGGATGGGTCCGAGGCAACCGTCTGGACGTGGCCGTCAGCGAATTCGATGTCCAACTGACCGAAGAATCCCAGCTCATCGCCGTACAGACCCGATTTGCCGTGCCAGGCCAGGCGTCCGCGGTACCAGCCATTGCCAAGCGCAACGCCGATCACCGTGGCGGTCTCCACGAGCGCGGTCACGTCGTAGCTGCGGTAGCGCAGCCGCCATTCATAGGAGCTCCAGCCGGGGCTGAGAACGTCCTCGCCGACCGGGATGCCATTGATCTGTGCCTCGTAGATTCCGAAGGCGGTTGCCCGCAGCTGCGCGTTCACGACGGCGCCGTGGCCCTCGTCGAGCCGGAATTCCTTGCGCAGGAGGGGTGCGMCGTCGAAGTCCTGATCGGGGGCGATCATCGTGGCGGACCAGGGTKCCGGGATCATGTGGTGTCTTCCGTTCTTGTGCTGGTTTTCGTGGGAGGGGCTGAGGGTGCCGCGGGTGGGGCGGCCTCAGGATTCGGGGGCGTGCGGCTCAGGCGTAGTGGCAGGCGACGGCGGACGCGCCCACCGTCCGCAGGACTGGGCGTTCGGTACGGCACAGGTCCGTTGCCAGCGGGCACCGCTGGCTGAAGGGGCAACCGCCGGGCGCGGCGGCCGCGGCGGCCGCGGTCCGGACACCGAGCGCTTCCCGTTTTTGCCGCCGTTCGGCCTGTTCCGCCGGGCGGGGCACGGGCGAGGCCGCCACCAGCGCCTGGGTGAAGGGGTGGTGGGGCGACTCCGTGACGGCGGCAGCGGGCCCGCTTTCCATGACCTGGCCGCGGTAGAGAACCACRACGCGCTGGGCGAGGAACTGGACCACGGAGATATCGTGCGCAATGAAGAGGTAACTCAGTCCCCGTTCGTCCCGGAGGTCGGCAAGGAGGTTCAGCACTTGGGCCTGGGTCGAKAGGTCCAGCGCGCTGACCGCTTCGTCGCACACTACGAGGTTCGGTTCGCAGATCAGTGCCCGGGCGACGGCGATCCGCTGCCGCTGGCCGCCGGAAAACTGCCCGGGATACCGGTCCACGGCCTCACGGGGAAGTCCCACCCGCACCAGCATGTCCTCGGCGCGCTGCCGGGCTTCCCCGGCGGCCACGCCACGGATCCGCAGCGGCTCGGCCAGCGACGCGCCGATGGTCTGCCGGGGGTTGAGCGAGGAGTTCGGGTCCTGGAACACGGCCCTCAGCTCCCCGCCCAGTTCGCGGCGCCGCGCCGGGCTGGCGTGGGTGATGTCTGTTCCGTTGTACCGGATCGAACCCCCGCTGCACTTCTCCAGCCCCAGGATGGCCTTGCCGATCGTGGACTTGCCGGAGCCTGACTCCCCCACCAGCCCCACGGTTTCCCCGGGCCGGATGCTGAAGCTCACGCCGTCCACCGCCGCCGCCGCGGCGGCCTTCCGGCCCCGGCCGTAACGGACCACCAGGTCCGCCACGTCCAGKAGCGGCTGACCGGGAGACGGTACCGTTTCGTCCTGCCGTGCTGCCGTTTCGACGCTCATGCCTTATCCCTCTCAACATTGTCTCTCGAAAGCATGTCCCTCGAAGGAATGTCCCGCGAAGGAATGTCCCGCGAACGAACGTCCAGTACCCGGTGGCCCGGTACATCGGTGGCCACCCATTCCAGCCCCTCCACGGCCAGTTCATCGGCCTTGACGCAGCGCACCACGCCGTCGTCGGAGCCGGAGGGCACCAGCGGAACGGGCGCCACGCAGGCTGAACCGGCAAACTGGCACCGCGCCATGAACCGGCAGCCGCCCGGCCAGTCTTTGGGCTGCGGGACCTGGCCGTTGATGGTGGCGAGGCGTTCGGGCATGTCCGCGGCGGTGTTGGCGTGCGGGTCGGCGGCCAGCAGGGCCAGGGTGTACGGGTGGCGCGGGTTGTCGAGGATGTTGGCGGTCCGGCCGCTTTCCACCACCTGGCCMGCATACATGACCGCAACGGTGTCGCAGATGTCCGCGACCACGCCGAGGTCGTGGGTCACCATCACCACGGACATGCCGGTGTCTTTGACCAGCGTCCGCAGCAGCGAGAGGATCTCCGCCTGCACGGTCACGTCAAGGGCGGTGGTGGGTTCGTCCGCCACGAGCAGCCTGGGCCGCCCGGCCAGGGCCAGGGCGATGGCCACGCGCTGCGCCATGCCCCCGGAGATCTGGTGCGGGTAGGTCGTGAGAATTCGTGCGGCGTCCACGATGCCCACCTTTTCGAGCAGGCCCAGAGCTTCGGCCCGGGCTTCGGCTTTCCCGACGCCGCGCAGCCGCCGGACGGTCGAAATGAGCTGGTAGCCGACCGTGAACATGGGGTCCAGTGCCCGCATGGGTTCCTGGGAGATCAGCGCGATCTCCCGTCCCCGGACACCCTCCATTACGCTTTCCGGCGCGCCCGCAAGGTTCCGGCCGTCCCACAGGATCTGGCCGCCGGTGACGGCTACGCCGGAGGGCAGCAGTCCGAGCAGGGACAACGCCGTCATCGTCTTGC